>CAZKUZ010000179.1:0-1823 GCA_964556045.1 uncultured Thermodesulfobacteriota bacterium
TTCAGAGACGTACGCCCCCGATACCCGTTGACCTGCGCCCACCCCGTAATTCCCGTCTTGACCTTGTGACGCAACATGTACCGGGGGATGTCGTTTTTGAACTTCTCGATGAAGACCGGCCTCTCCGGGCGGGGTCCGACGAGGCTCATTTCCCCCTTCAAGACGTTGAAAAACTGCGGAAGTTCATCCAGGTTCCACCGCCGCATGAAGGCCCCGATTCGGGTCGTCCTCGGATCATCCTTTTCCGCCCAGACGGCGCCGGTTTCCTTTTCCGCATCCGACACCATGGATCTGAATTTCAGGATGATAAACCGTTTCCCGTCAAACCCCATCCTCTCCTGACGGTAAAAAACCGGTCCCTTGGAACTGACTTTCACCGCTACAGCCAGAATAAGGAATACGGGTGAAAGCAGACAAATTGCCAGGACGGAAAGGGTAACATCCATCACCCGCTTACCAATCCTTCCCCAACCGTAGAGGGGCGAAGAGCTGACATTGATTATGGGGATCCCGTCCAGATCCTCGATGCTGGCGTTGAGGATATAAAACCTCAGGAAATCCGGCACGATATGGATATCGACCAACTCTTCCCGGATCTGCTCGATAAGGGACTTGAGGTGGGGTTGATCGTCCAGCGGCAGGGCAAACATCACGTGTTTGATTCCCCGGTTCTGAGTTATTCTCGGCAAGGCGTCGTACGTGTCCAGGACGGGGAAGCCCTCAATCATATTCCCCTTCTCTTCCGCCTCTCGGGACAAAAAACCAACCACTTTCAGCCCCAGTTCCGGCTTCTCCCTAAAATAGGAGGCTGCCTGCCGTCCCATGTCTCCCGTCCCCACGATAAGCAGCGAATCCCCGGTCTGTTTCCCGAAATGCCTCACCAGCTTCATCAAGAGGATGCGATCGAGATTCAAAAATATGAGGTTGAAAAAGACAAAGTAGAACAGCACCACGCGGGAATATTTGTATTCCCTGAAGAAATAGGCCACAGCCACAAAGAGGAGGAGGTGGAGAAAGACCGCTTTGACGACGTTGAAAAAGACCGTCCATCGCCGGCGGGAAACCGACGTTTCTCCAAGCCGGGCGAAATGGAAAACCGGCAGCCAGGTTACATAGATGGCGATCAACAAAACGGCGTAGTCCCCGAACGGGGGAATCCCCTTCGTCACGGGTATAATTTGCAGATGAAACCGCAACCAGAACGCCAAGATCCACGAAAGACTTAGAAAAAACAGGTCGGCAACGAACAAGATGCCGATCCATACCTCTTTACGTTTTCCCAGCATCCGTAACCACCTTACCGCTGACGAACAATCCCGTCGATATACTTTTTAAATTCTTCCCTGAACTTCTTAACATCGAACCTCATGGCGTTCTCCCGAATCGTGCCGGGAGAGAAATGCTCTTCCACCCGCTCAAACGCCTCCACGGCCTCAATGATGGCCAAAGGGGTTTGCTGCTTGAAAAACAATCCGGTTCCCGGGGCATTCCTGTCCTTGAACGGGATAACCGATTCCAAGGCCCCTCCCTTTCCGTAGGCGATGACGGGGCGCCCCGCGGCCTGAACCTCCACGGGCACCAGGCCGAAATCCTCAACGCCGGGGAAGATCAAGGCCCGACACCCTGCATACAACCCGGCAAGTTCCTCCTCCGAAACCCAGCCTAAAAACTCAATATTCCCTCCTGAAATCGACTTCAACCTCTTCTCTTCCTGTCCACTCCCCACGACCAACAGCCGACGTCCCAGCTTGTTGAACGCGAGGATAGCCTGATCCAGCTTTTTATACGGCGCAAACGCCGAAACGAGGAGGTAATAATCCCCG
>CAZKUZ010000180.1:0-8056 GCA_964556045.1 uncultured Thermodesulfobacteriota bacterium
GTACGGCTCCCTCCACGACTTTCTCCCCAAGGGCTTGATCAGAAAGGCGATGACGAGAACGAAGGCGAGATGCGTGGAACGAAAGGCGTGGGCCTCCACCGTCCCCGCGTAGGAGATGAACAGGTGATAAAGGGATAAAGAGATACTCAGGGACGCCGCGATAAACGCGACGATGTAGTGGGGTGGTTTCTCTTGGGAAAGGGTTTGTAAGATGGTTGGGACCTTTTCCTCTTCATAGGCAACCGTTCCAGCCAACGCCACCTCCTGTCATTTCCAGCGGTCTCACCACAGCCGTTGGATACTTCCACCTTCCGATCAAAGAATATATCCACCTCCGTGACCGGAAGATCGGACGAAAAAGGGGCCTCGGATCCGTAAAATCCAGGGCCCCTCAACGTTCCTGACTCCTTACTGTATCTTTACGCCCTTTTCCTTGTAATACTTCATCGCGCCTGGATGAACAGGGATCTTGCATCCGCGAAGGGCGTTCTCGAGACTGACCTGGGAAATGGCCTTCTTCTTGATCTTGGCCAGTTCGTCGAGATGCTCGAAAATGGCCTTGACAACAGCGTAGGACACGTTATCTTCCACGTCGGCGGAGATCACGAGGCTCGTCACCGTCCCGACGGTCGGAACATCCTTGTCCATGCCTTTGTACGCCGTTTTCGGAATGACAGTGGCAAAAAGTCCAGGTTCAATCTCCAGGACCTTTTTCATGTGCTCCTTGTCGATCCCGAGGAACCGGATACCGGGACGGAAATTGAGATCGATGATCGTGGACTGGGGACAAGAGGTCACCGCCATGTAGGCGTCCGTGTGACCGTCTTTCATCAGGGCCGCCGCGTCGGCGTAGCCCACGAAGTCCACCTTTCCGCCGTTCTTCTTGATGCTGCTGAAGGTAATTCCGTAGGCCTTCAGAACGACTTCAGCAATGGCCGTTCCCGTGAATCCCACCTTTCCAGGAACGATTCGCTTGTCTTTCAGGTCCGCGAACGACTTGATCTTGCTGTTCTTCGGGACGGCCACCTGGAAGATCCCGGGATAAAGGGAGCAAAGGTAGCGCAATTTCTTATGGGGTTTCTTGAATTTTCCCTTGCCGTTGTAGGCGTTGTAGGCCGTGTGAGAATAGGTCCAACCCAAATCCGCGTTTCCCCGCTGGATGGCCTTGCAGTTCCCGACCCCACCGCCGGGGCCATTGGAGGTGGAAATACCCGTGGCCTGTTCGACGAGTTTCATGATACCAGACCCAAGGGGATACCAGGAACCACCCTCCGGACCTGAAACCATTTTCAGGAATTTACGATTGTACTTTCCGGCAAACGCCGTTCCAGAAACAACCAGCGCTACGGAGAAAGCCACCAAGATGCAAAACATAAATCCTTTCTTTTTCATTCATATCCCTCCCTTTTTAGTTGTTAACCCCATTTGATTTTCATTCTACAGAATCAGGTGCTGGGGGTCAATACGATTCCTCAAATGATTTAGAGATTCCATCGAAGGGGAAGGCTCTTCGACGGCGCGGCCCGTGTCGAGCTCGAACCCGACCCTCTCCGCGATCGATTCGGGGTCGTTACCGGGAAAATAGGTGGCAAGAAACATCCTTCGGGAATCCTCATCGAACATGAAGGTCCCCCCATCCGTGATGACCACATCCGGCCTCCCGCAACGATCCGGCGCCCTTTCCTTGCCATGCCTCCAGCCGGGCGTCGAAAAGTAGTCCAGCCGTTTCACGAACCGCCTCTTCTCCAGCTTCATGAATATCATGATCCGAGCCGCGAGAACTGCCGCGTCGCTGGCCCCGCCGCTGCCGGGAAAACGAACCTTGGGCCGCCGGTAATCCCCGATGCAGGTGGAATTGAGATTTCCGTAGGGATCGATCTGGGCCGCGCCGAGAATGGCAACAACGTGGGATCCGGTCGACGGATTTTGAAGAATGGCGAAGGAATCCACCAGGCCCGTTCCCACGCTCGCGCCCGTCACTACCCTCGGATCGCCCACGGAGAGCGGCAGTTCCATGAGCCGGGAATCGATGGCCCCCGTCTCGAAAAAGATGACACTGTTGGGGGCGTGGATCCTCTTGGCCGCCATGGCGGCGATCATGGAGATGCCCGTGCCGCAAAAGACGATCTCCTCGTCCCGGATCCGGCGGGCGGCCGCCAGGACCATCCGTTCTCTCGGCGTGATCCCGCTCATTCGCCGCTCCTGTCCAATCCCGGGGCGTAGCCAACGTTCGGGTCCGCCCGAAGACGATTTAAGGTATCGTCCCCGATCAGGGCCAGATATTCCCCGTGCTCATGCGTTCCGAAAACGTAGGTCTCCAGGTACGTTTTCAGGGTCGCTTCCGACTTGGCCCTCTCCGCGTAGAGTTTCATGTGCCCCGGATCGTAGTCGTAATACCCGTAACAGGCCGTGGGATGGGCCCCGAAGGGCATGGGAACCACGGCATCCACCATGAAGAAAGGGATCTGATTTTGGACCGGGTCCTTCCGAAGCGTGTCGGGATCCACGAGTTCCTCGCAACTGACGATGACCCGCTTCGAGGCCTTGATTTGCTCCACGTCGGTAAAGGTCAGCCCTTTGAATCTTACCGTCCCTTCGGGATCCGCCTGATGGGCGTGAATCAAGGCGACATCCGGCCGCAGGGCGGGTACGGCGATGAGTTCCTCCCCGTCCTCGGATCCGGCGAAGGGATTCTTCACGGCCGACAATTTTCTCTCCGGGAGCCTGGGATTCGATTTTCGAATCTCGGGGGAGATCCCCCACCTTTTCACCACGTCTGTCTCCTGAGAGCCCCGCATCGGGAGGAAAGGCACCCCCATCGCCCCCGCGAGGAAACGCAGGGTCATCTGGAAATTGGTATAGTCCTCGAAGAGAACCCGCCCGGTCTCTATGGCCCTCCGGAAGCACGGCCCGCCCCCGGGAGAAAACCGCGCCGTCCCGCCGTACGCCACCTCGAGGATCGACACACACCCCGCCCCGATGAGCAGGTCGAAGGCCTGCCCCTGGGAGTGAACCGCCACGTGGAGGTCCTTTTTCCCCTGCCGGATGATCTCGTGGCAGAGTCCCATGGGGTTTCGGGTGATCGTAAACCCGCCGAAGGTAATGAGGTCACCATCGTGAACGAACCTCTCGATCGCCTCCCGGGCGCTCATGACCTTCGACTGTTTCTTCAGGGTCACCACGGTTTGTTACATCCTCCCCAGGATATTCCTCGCCACGA
Organism: uncultured Thermodesulfobacteriota bacterium; assembly: GCA_964556045.1. Lineage (GTDB taxonomy): Bacteria > Desulfobacterota > S145-22 > S145-22 > S145-22 > JAOZMY01. The sequence continues at coordinate 3,221 of CAZKUZ010000180.1, forward strand.
TCAGCTTTTCGATCTCCTTGGTGCCTTCATAGATCTCCACGATCTTGGCATCCCGGTAGAGGCGTTCGATTCCGTACTCCCGTAGGTATCCATATCCTCCGTGTATCTGGAGGACCTCATTGGTCACGTAGACCCCCACCTCCCCCGCGAACCACTTGGCCATGGCCACCAACTTGTGGTCCACGATCCCGTGATCGATGTTCCATCCCGCGCGCCAATAGAGGGAACGCGCCGCCTCGATCCGGGTCGCCATCTCGGCCAGTTTGAACTGGATGGCCTGGAAGCTCCCGAGATATTTCCCGAACTGTTGCCTCGATTTCACGTGTTTGACGGCCCGCTCGAAGGCCCCCTGGGCCACGCCCACGCCCTGGGCGCAGATATGAACCCGCGTGTGGTTGAAGAATTCCATGAAGTGATAGAAACCACGCCCCGCCTCTCCGACGAGATGATCCTCCGGGACGGCCACGTTGCTGAAGGTGACCTCCGCCGTGTCCGAGGCCCGGATCCCGAGCTTTCCCTTCAATTTGTTCGCCTCGAATCCCTCCCGATCCGTCTCGACGATGAGAACGCTCTGGCGCCGGTGGCGGTTTTCCTCTTCGGGGTGCGTGACACACAGGACGGTCATGTAGTCCGCGATGCTTCCGTTGGATATGAACATCTTGGTTCCGTTGAGAACGTACATCCCGTCTTTCAGCTCCGCCCGCGTGGTTCCGGAGGCCACGTCGCTTCCCGCGTCCGGTTCCGTGATGGCGGACCCCATGATGGCCTCCCCTTTTGCCAGGGGCGTCAAATATCGCCGTTTCTGCTCTTCCGTTCCGAAAAGATGGATCATCTGGGAGCCGAACAGGGCGCCCAGAACCGCTTGGCCGCAACCCGGGTCCACCCGCCAGAACTCTTCCATGATCAGGGCATGCTCGAAAAAACCAAGCCCCGCCCCGCCATACGCCTCATCCCAGAAAACCCCGACGAAACCGAGGTCGCACCCCTTCTTCCAGAGGTCCCTGGGGAACGTTTCGTTCTCGTCCGCCTCGTCCGCGTAGTTGGGGAATTCTCCCTCGGCGAATTCCCTCGCGGCGCGGACAATGTCTTTCTGCTCGTCCGTAAGTTCAAAATTCACGGCTTTACGTCTTCCTTTCTTTTACAATGTCTTTCTCTCGAGGACCGCCGCGATTCCGAGTCCCCCGCCCCCGCAGATACACTCGAGCCCGTAGCGCGCGTTTCTCCTCTTCATCTCATGGAGTAACGTCACGAGGACCCTCGTCCCCGTGCAGGCGATGGGATGTCCCAGCGAAATCCCCGATCCGTTCACGTTGACCTTATGGTAATCGTCCCGGTTCACTCCCATCATCTTCAAATCCGCCAGGACCTGCGAGGCAAAGGCTTCCTGGATCTCGATCAGGTCGATCCGGTCGAGGGAAAGGTCCGTTGCCTTTAAAACTTTCGCAACAGCGCGGGGCACGGTCTCGTAGGCCTTTCTCGGATCCGCCCCCGCGACGACGCACGTCCTGAAACTCGCCAGGGGTTCGACACCGAGCTCCCTCGCCTTGTCCGCGTGCGTCACCACCACGGCGGCCGCTCCGTCGTTCTCGCTGGAGGAGTTGCCCGCCGTGCAGACCCCTCCCAAAACCGGGCGGAGGCGGCGGAGCTTTTCCATCGAGGTATCCCGTCGCGGGGTCTCGTCCCGATCGAAGAGGGTGGGATCCCCCTTTCGCTGGGGAATCGTGACGGGCACGATCTCTTCATCGAATTTTCCCTCGTCCATAGCGGCGCAGGCCTTCCGATGGCTTTCCAGGGCCCATTGGTCACAGGCTTCCCGGGTTATACCTTCCTCCTTCGCCGCGGTCTCCGCCCACGACATCATGGAAGGCAACACCCCGAACCGCTCGATGGGCTGCGACATGACGCGGGCCCGCTGGATACGATCGTAGAACGGAAGCCCCCAAATGGAAAGATCTCCATGCCCCCGAGGCATTCCTCCCGTGCCCCCCACGCCCCATTTGATGGTTCCGGGCAGGTAGAACTCGGCGCGGCTCATACTCTCCACACCGCCCGCCACGACGATCTCCGCCTGTCCCGACTGGATCAAGGCCCCGGCCATTTTCACCACGTCGAGCCCCGTGCAGCACCTCCGATCCACCGTCACGCCCGGAATCTCCTCCGGCCACCCGGCTTTGAGAAGCGCCATCCGGGCGATATTGACATACTCCCCGCTCTGATACGACTGCCCCAGGATGACCTCGTCCACCAGGTCCGCTTTTACGCCCGCGCGACGAATGGCCTCGTCGAGAACCAGGGCCGCCAGGTCATACGCCTCCACGTCCCGCAGCGCGCCGAGATACCTCCCAACGGGCGTCCTGACCCCGCCGACAATGACAATTTCCCTCATGATGCCTTCCTTTCACGAAACCTTTCCGGCCCAAACCTATGATGGGTTATGTAAATGTTACGGTAAACAAAGCGGGTCCTCTAAAGGCAGGAACCTCGCAAACACGATATCACGGCCGCCACACGCCCGCGGGAAATGCCTCGAACCACGGTTTTCCTACAACATAATCTGGACGTTGGCCTGTTTCTTAGCATTCTCGATCCACTCATCCAGCCGCCTTTCGGATTCCTGCTGATAAAGAATCCTTTCGATCTTCGGCTTCACATCCTCAAACTTCAAGCCCTTCACCCGCTGAACATCCAAGACCTTGATGACATGAAATCCCAGCTTCGTCTCGATAACATCCGAGACCGCCCCCTTTTTCAACTTGAACGCCACATCCGCGATAGGTTTCATCAGGTCTTTCCTCTTGAACCACCCCATGTCCTCGAATCCCCTGACAATCGGATTATTCTTATACTTCTTCACAATGGCGAAGAAATCTTTCCCTTTATAAAGTTCTCCCTGGATCTTCATGATGAGATTCTGGCGCTCGAGCCGCCTCTCACTGGGCAGATCCTTTGGGGCGGGGACAAAGATCTGGGCGATCCGAACCCTTTCCTCACCCCCGAATTCATCCTTATGTTTCTCGTAATAAGCCCTGATATCCTCGTCCGTAATCGTGATGTGGCTTTTGATGGCCAGGCTGAAGAAACGCATCCGCTCGATTCGCTGCTTCAGGGCAATCCGGTATTCCTTGACCGTCAAGCCCCTCTTTTTAAGGAACGCCTTGAACTGTTTATCCGTCATGTTGTTTTTCTTTTTTATGGACTCATAGGCGGCATTAACTTCCTTATTCGTAACCTCTCTCCCAATCTTTTTCAACTCGCTTTCTATCAATATCGTTGAGATCATCTGGTCCAGAAAGAACTTCAAGGTGCGAGGATCGTCCGTGTTCAAGTTTCCGAACCTCTGAGGGTTTTCTAACTTGAGGACCTTCGCCTCCCGCTTCACGTCCGACAAGGTAATGATTCTCTCGTTCACCTTAGCCACTATGCGGTCGACCACCCTGGCAGACAGGGCGGCGTTCAACCCGAAAAAGAGCACAAAAACCATCCATAATGTTCTACAAGTTCGTTTCATCGATATCCCCCTCGTCAATTGAGCCTTATCTCTTCCAGGACCTTAAAGTCGCGAACGATGTGGGCCTTTTTTTTCAGTTCTTCAAGCCACCGTATCTTTTCCTTTTCCCTTCTTTCCTGCCGGAGCTTCATCGCTATCTTGGGCCCCGCTTCGCGCAGGCTGAGGACCTTCGCCTCTTTGATCCCCGTCAGCTTGACGATGTGGTACCCATAAGGGGAGTGCAGAATTCCGCTCGTTTCCCCCACGCGCATCTGACGCACAATCTCAAACTCCTCCGGGAGCCGATCCTCCCGCCAATACCCCAAATCTCCCCCCTGCTTACCTTCAGGAAAAATCGAGAATCTCTTCGCAAGTTCCTCAAATTTAACGCCTTTCTTTAACTTGTCCAAGATCTGCTCCGCCAGGCTGCGTGTAGGCACCACAATCTGGGCCATCCGGTACTGGATGGGAATCTTGAACTCATCCAGGTGACTTTGATAATACGCCTCAATCTCTTCACGGGTAACGTCTTGAACGCCTCTCATGTGTCGCTTGATGACTTTGTCGATCAGCAAATCCTGTCGTAGGGCGTTTTTCCATTCCTTGGGGGTAAGATGGAGTTTTTTGAGATACGCCTCGAAATCCTTCCCGTAGTCCTTTGCGATACCGGCGTACAGCTGATCGACCTCCCCGTCACTCACCGTAACATCCAACTTCGCCGCCTGCATCAACAGGAGCTTATCTTCGATAAGCCTTTCCAAAAGAGACTTTTTGAGGTCCAAGGGAACCGATGTCTTGTAGCTATTCTTTTCCCACGAGGAGGGCACAAGGGTTCTATAATACCTCGCCAGATCCCTTTCCGTAATCTGGGTGTCATCTACCTTCGCAATAACCTTGTCCTTCGTGAAAAGTTGCGTGTCCTTTCCGCAAGAAAGGGCGAAAAGCATCCATAACCACAGGGGAATAATCCATGAACATCTCTTGAGATAAATCTTATAACCCCTTCAAATGTTATTTTCCCATCACTCGTGACCATCTGAATTTCTATCATACCCCAGGAATTGCTTCAAGATGGTATAGAGCTTTTGAAGATAGGCGTGGAAGGTATCGGGCATCTTCATCCGTATGACCAGCTTCTGTGAGGGCGAGAGTTTGTAACATTTCGGATCTTCCTGTATCAGGGTTACGAGTCTGGATCGGTCGAGCGTGCTTTCCTCTGAAAAACTCACGATGATCTCGTCTTTTTTACCCTGGAGCGCGGTAATCCCCTGGGCCGTCAGCCATATCTTGAGATGAACCACGTCGAGAAGACGCTCGGCCTCCTCCGGAAGGGGTCCAAAGCGATCTCT
>CAZKUZ010000181.1:0-11938 GCA_964556045.1 uncultured Thermodesulfobacteriota bacterium
TATCCGGGAACAGTGTTCCTGGGTGCATTCGGATCGCGCTGTCGCCACGGAGAAGGCGAAGGAACTGGTGGCCGCGGCCGTGGCCCGCGTGCATCTCCAGGAATCCCTCCAGGAAAAGGAGGCCTCGGTTATCCCGGCCGCCCTGGTTATCGGAGGGGGGATCGCGGGATTGACGGCCGCCAAAGACATGGCGGAAGCGGGCTTCAGGGTGACCCTTCTGGAGCGGAAACCCTATCTCGGGGGGCACGTGGCCAAGTGGACCGACACCTTCCCCAACATGGCCAAGGCGAGGGATTTTCTCACTCCCTTGATGGAGACGGCTCATACCCATGCCAACATTGAGGTCATAACCTCTGGCGAATTGGTCGACCTGGAAGGGTTCGTGGGGAATTACCAGGCCAAGGTCGCGGTGACGCCTCGCTATGTGGATGAAACTGCCTGTACCCGGTGCGGGAAGTGTATCGAGGCCTGTCCCGTGGAGGTGCCGGACGAGGAGACGTGGGGACTCACAAAGCGCAGAGCCATCGTTTTGCCAGCGCCGCCGCACGCGCCGGATACCGCCTTCATCGACGCGAATAGCTGTCGCCATTTCACGGAGGAAGGATGCGACGCCTGCGTGTCGGCTTGTACGGAGGGGGCGATCTCTTTCGAGGCGCAGGCCGAAGAGCGGACGATCGATACCGGCGTGATCATCGTTGCCACAGGCTACAATCTCTTCGACCCGGCCCGCAAGCCGGAATTGAATTACGAAAAACTCCCCACGGTTATCACGGGACCTCAACTGGAGAGGCTCCTGGACGAGAATGGGCCGACGAAGGGAGAACTCGTTTTGAACGGGGAGAGCCCCAAAAGAATCACCTTCATTCACTGCGTGGGCTCCAGGGATCACACGGTGGATCATCCCTATTGCAGCCGGGTTTGCTGCATGTTCACGGCGAAACAGGCGATGATGATCAAGGGACGGTATCCCGATATGCGGATTCGCGTCTGCTACATGGATATGCGCACCTTCTGCAGGGGTTGCGAGGAGTTCTACAACGCCGTTCAAGGTATGGGCATCTACTATACCCGGGGAATGGTCTCGGAGATCTTCCCGAAGGATGGAAAGCCGGTGGTGCGCTTCGAAGATACCTTCCTTGAGGAAATGATGGAGGAACCTTCCGACTGGGTGGTCCTGGCCGTGGGGATGGAGCCTCCCGAGGGGACGGAGGCCTTGCAGAATCTCCTCAAGCTTTCCCGTTCCGCCGATGGATTTTTTCTGGAGGCCCATCCCAAGCTCCGTCCCGTCGACACGGATACCGACGGCATCTTCCTCGCGGGGTGCTGCCAGGGGCCGAGGGATATCGTGGACACCGTCTCCTCCGCCCATGCGGCGGCTTCTCGGGCCTCGATTCCTCTCTTTGCCGGCAAAGTGGCCATCGCCCCCATCGTGGCGGAGGTGGATACGGAGGTCTGCGCGGGTTGCGCCCTCTGTGAACAGGTTTGCGTCTATGGGGCCCTGAAACTGGATGAGCGGAGCCGGAAGATGACCGTGAACGAGGCGGTCTGCAAGGGGTGCGGGGCATGCAGCGCCACCTGCCCGTCCAGCGCCATCAAGCTGAGGAACTTCAAGAACAACCAGCTCCTGGCGCAGATCGACGCCCTCTGCGTGAAATCGGCGGAGGTGAGTGGATGAAAGGGATGGTGCAGGTCTATACGGGAAACGGCAAGGGAAAGACGACAGCGGCCCTGGGGCTTGCCATGCGGGCCATTGGGCAGGGGCTCAGGGTCCACATGATCCAGTTCATGAAGGGGAATATCGAATACGGGGAGCTTAAGACTGCGAGGCGCCTGGCTCCGGATTTTACCATCACGCAGATGGGGCGGGAGACCTTTGTTGATCATGACAACCCGGACGAGATTGATCGTGAATGGGCCCGAAAGGGGATGCGTCTCGCGAGGGAGCTGTTCAAAAAGGAAGACCTGGATGTCTTGATCCTGGATGAGATCAACGTGGCCATCGATTTCAAGCTCGTTTCCAAGGAGGAGGTCCTGGCGTTGATGCGGCAGAAGCCCGAATCGCTGGAGCTGGTTCTCACGGGACGATACGCGCCCGTCGAGATCGTGAAAGAGGCGGACCTGGTCACGGAGATGCTGGAGATCAAGCACTATTATCATCAGGGGATAGAATCCCGGAGGGGATTTGAGTTGTAAGAGGGGTGAGATTATGTGGGACGAGGAAAAACTCAAGGTATTGAAAGAAAAGGAAAAGGCATGGGAGAAGGATTATCAGGACGCTGTCAAGAAGCATCCCGAACGCCTTGAACGGTTTTCGACCGTCTCGGATCAGGAGATTGACGCCCTCTACACGCCGAATAGCATCGCCGACTTCGATTACGAAGAAAAACTGGGATTTCCCGGCGAATATCCTTACACCCGCGGGGTTCACCGCACCATGTACCGGGGACGGCTCTGGACCATGCGGATGTTTTCGGGTCTGGGGAGCGCCAGGGACACAAACCAGCGGTTCCATTACCTTCTGAAACACGGGGAGACGGGCCTGAGCATCGCCTTCGACATGCCGACCCTCATGGGATACGACTCGGACCATCCCATGTCCCGAGGCGAGGTGGGAAAATGCGGGGTTGCCATCGACTCCCTGGCGGACATGGAGGTCCTTTTCGATGGAATCCCCCTGGACAAGGTGACCACCTCCATGACCATCAATCCCCCCGCGTCGATCATGCTGGCCATGTACATCGCCGTGGCGGAGAAACAGGGGGTCCGGCGGGACCAGATCGGGGGAACCATTCAGAACGACATGCTGAAGGAGTTCATCGCCCAGAAGACCTTCATGCTGCCGCCCAAGCCGTCCATGCGGCTGATCGTGGATACCATCGAGTTCTGCACCAAGGAGGTTCCCCGGTGGAACACCATCAGCATCAGCGGCTATCATATCCGCGAGGCGGGTTCCACGGCGGTGCAGGAATTGGCCTTCACACTGGCCGACGGCATCGCCTATGTCCAGGCGGCCGTGGATAGGGGACTCAACGTGGACGATTTTGCCCCGCGCCTCTCCTTCTTTTTCAACGCCCACATCGACTTTTTCGAGGAGATCGCCAAATACCGGGCGGCCCGGCGCATCTGGTCCCGCGTGATGCGGGAGCGGTTCCATGCCAAGAACCCCCGTTCCTGGATGTTGCGGTTCCATACCCAGACGGCGGGGTGTTCCCTGACGGCGCAGCAGCCTTATAACAACGTGATTCGCACGGCCTACGAGGCCCTTTCGGCGGTCCTTGGCGGAACCCAGTCCCTTCATACCAATTCCCTGGACGAGGTCTTGGCCCTGCCCAGCGAACACGCGGTGACCATCGCCCTCCGGACGCAGCAGATTCTCGCGGAGGAAACGGGGGTGACCAATACGATCGATCCCCTGGCCGGATCCTATTTCGTGGAGGCGCTGACGGATAAGATGGAGGCCCAGGCGATGGAGTATATTGAAAAGATCGATGAAATGGGAGGGATCCTCGAGGCGATCGAGCGGGGCTATCCCCAGGGAGAGATCGCCAATGCCGCCTATGACTACCAGAAACAGGTGGATGAAGGGAAGAAAACGATCGTGGGGGTCAACAAGTATGTGAGCGATGTGGAGACGCCCATCGAGATTCTGAAGATCGATGAGACCGTGGAAGAGGAACAGATCAAGCGGCTCAAGGCCCTGAAAGAGTCGAGGGACAACGACGCGGTGAAGAAGGCCCTGGACGGGCTCCGCAAGGCGGCGGAAGGGGAAGAGAACATGATGCCCCATATCATCAATGTCGTAAAGGCGTACGGGACGGAACAGGAGATATGTGATGTCTTCCGGGAGGTCTTCGGGACCTATCGTGACCCGGGTATGTTTTAGAAGGAGGGGGTATGGCTGGAAAGCGAAAGATCAGGATACTGGTGGCGAAACCGGGGCTGGATGGCCATGACCGAGGGGCGAAGATCATTGCGCGGGGATTCCGTGACGCGGGTTTCGAGGTTATCTATACCGGGCTTCACCAGAGCCCCGAGCAGATTGTGGAGGCGGCCATCCAGGAAGACGTGGACGTCATCGGCCTCAGCAGCCTGGCCGGGGCGCACAACCACCTTTTCCGGGAGGTCCTGCGGCTCCTGAAGGAGAAGGGGGCGGAGGACATCCCCGTTTTTGGCGGGGGCATTATTCCTGATGAAGATATTCCGAAGCTGAAGGAAGATGGCATCCTCGAGATTTTCACCCCGGGAACCAAGGTGGAGGATGTGGTCAAGTGGGTAGAGGAAAATATCCATCCAAGGGGATAGAAGTTACAGACAAAGGGGGAAACAATGGGACTTAGCTTTGATTTGACGGAAGAACAGGACATGATGCGCCGGATGGTGCGCCAGTTCGCGGAGAAGGAGATCCTTCCCGTCTGCGTGGAATTGGATGAAAAGGAGGAATTTTCCGTTCACCTGACCCGTCGCATGGCGGAACTGGGATTGTTTGGCTCGATCGTTTCCGAGGAGTACGGTGGCACGGACGTGGGATACCTGTCCTATATCATCTCGGTGGAGGAGATCGCGCGCGTGGATGGTTCTCAGGCGGCCACGTTGGCTGCGGGGGTCTCCCTTGGAATTTCTCCGATCTACTACTACGGAAACGAAGATCAGAAACGTGAGTGGTTGCCGAAGCTCTGCAGCGGAGAGATCCTTGCCTCGTTCGGCCTCACGGAACCCAACGCAGGTTCCGATGCGGGAGCCTCGAAAACAACAGCCGTGTTGGAGAACGGTTACTGGGTTATCAATGGCAGTAAGATCTTTATTACCAATTCGGCCTCTGAGATCAGCGGTATCTGCACGGTTCAGGCGGTGACGGGGAAACGCTCCGACGGGAAGAATGAGCTGAGCTGCATCCTTGTTCCAAACGGCACGGAAGGGTTCGAGGCCCGTCCCATGCACGGGAAGTTGTGCTGGCGTGCTTCCAACACCGGGGAGCTCTACTTTACGGACTGCATGGTCCCGGAAGAGAATCTCCTCGGGCGCCGGGGTGAAGGGTTCCACCAGATGCTGGCGACCCTGGACGGGGGACGGTTGAGCATCGGCGCCATGGGCCTGGGTGGCGCCCAGGGGGCCTTCGAGGCGGCCCTGAACTATTCCCGGGAGCGAGAGCAGTTCGGACGCCCCATCGGGTCTTTCCAGGTGAACGCCTTCAAGATGGCCGACATGGCGACGCAGATCGAGATGGCCCGCCTGCTCCTCTACAAGGCCTGCTGGTTGCGTGACAACGACCGGGAATTTTCGAAGGAAGCGGCCATGGCCAAACTCGTCTGCTCCGAGGTCTTTCACGAGTGCGCCAACCATGCCGTCCAGCTTCACGGCGGATACGGGCTGATGAACGAGTATCGGGTGGAAAAGTTCTACCGGAACCAGAAACTCCTGGAAATCGGGGAGGGAACCTCGGAGGTTCAGAGGATCGTGATCGCCCGCCATATCGGGGTGCCGGGACGCGCCTTGTAAAGTTTTGACCACGGAGATGGAATTGAACCCGAAGGAATGGGCAGAGAAGATTATTGAGGGGGATGTCCGCGCGGCCTCGCGTCTCATGCGGGACATTGACGACCGGATGCCCTGGGTTTCCGATGTCATGAAGGAACTCTACCCGCATACGGGAAGGGCCTATATCATCGGGGTGACGGGATCGCCCGGGGTGGGGAAGAGCACCTTGGTTGACAGCTTGATCGAGGTCTTCCGGAAAAAGGGACACAGTATCGGTGTGGTGGTCATTGATCCCACCAGCCCCTTCACCGGGGGAGCGATTCTCGGGGATCGGATCCGGATGCAGCGGCACAGCACGGACAGCGGCGTTTTTATCCGGAGCCTCGCCACGCGCGGGAGCATGGGGGGATTGTCCCGTTCCACCTCCGATATCCTCCGTGTCATGGACGCCATGGGGAAGGACATCATCCTGCTGGAAACGGTGGGGGTAGGACAGGACGAGGTGGACGTGGTCAATACCGCCCATACGTCCATGATTATTATGATTCCGGGCTTGGGAGATGATATCCAGGCCATCAAGGCGGGGATTCTCGAGATTGGAGATATTTTTGTCATCAATAAATGCGAACGGGAAGGCGCCGAGCGGATGGAACGGGAGATCATGATGATGTTGGAGCTGGGCGCCAAACGGAGAGACGGGTGGATTCCGAAGATCGTGAAGACCGAGGCCATCAAGGGAAAAGGGATCAAGGAATTGGTCGAGGCGATAGAGGAACACCGCGCCTTCCGGGAAAATCCCGAACATAAGAGGATGTTTCTGCAGAGGGCCCTCCGCATTGAACTGTTGAACAACCTGAAGGATCAAATATCCAATCGCGTCCTGGAGGTGATCGGCCACGAAGAAGGCCTGACCCAAGCGGTTAACGAGATTATCGATGGCAAGAAGGATCTCTACACCAAGTCCGAGGAGATACTCAAGCAATTATTGTGCTGATGGGGGTGTCATAATTCGTGTAACCGATACGAGGAGGTTGTCGTGACGTACGAGAAAAGACGGAAAGAAATACTTGAGATGAGCCGCCAGGCGGAGTTGGGCGGCGGCGAAAAGTATATCGAATCCCAGCATAGCAAGGGCAAGCTGACGGCGAGGGAACGTCTGGATATCTTGCTGGATCCCGGTTCCTTCGTCGAGATCGACAAGCTGGTGGTCCACCGCTGCACAAACTTCGGTATGGAGAAGAAGAAGTATTACGGGGATGGCGTGGTAACGGGATATGGGAAGATCCATGGAAGGCCCGTTTATGTCTTTTCACAGGACTTCACCGTCTTCGGCGGGGCGTTGAGCATGACCTTTGCCGAGAAGATCTGCAAGATCATGGACCTCGCCATGAAGAACGGGGCCCCGGTGATCGGCCTGAACGATTCCGGCGGCGCGAGGATTCAGGAGGGCGTGGAAAGCCTGGCGGGTTATGCCTATATCTTTCTCCGCAACACGCTGGCCTCGGGGGTCGTCCCGCAGATCTCGGTCATCTTGGGGCCATGCGCGGGAGGCGCGGTCTATTCCCCCGCCATAACCGACTTCATCCTTATGAGCAAAAAGACCAGCTACATGTTCATCACGGGGCCTAACGTCATCAAATCCGTGACTCACGAAGACGTGACCAAGGAGGCCCTGGGTGGCGCCGTGACCCACAGTACCCGGAGCGGAGTGGCCCATTTCATGCGGGAGGACGACGAGGAGACCTTGAAACTCGTGCGCGAACTGCTTCCTTACCTTCCCCAGAATAACGAGCAGAAGCCGCCTCGTATTTCTTGTGAAGACCCGATTGAACGGAAGAACGAAATCTTGAAGGATCTTATCCCCGAAAATTCCAGGAAGCCCTACGATATGCACGTGCTCATCAAGGAGGTGCTGGACGACCATCAGTTCCTGGAGGTTCACGCCCACTACGCCAGGAATATGATCGTCGGCTTCGGCCGCCTCAACGGCTATTCGGTGGGTATCGTGGCGAACCAGCCCAATTTTCTCGCCGGATGTCTCGACATCAACGCCTCGAAGAAGGGCGCGCGGTTCGTCCGCTTCTGTGACGCCTTCAATATTCCGATCGTTACCTTCGTGGACGTGCCGGGATTCCTGCCGGGGACGGCTCAGGAGTATGGGGGGATCATCAAACACGGCGCGCAGCTCCTCTACGCCTTTTGCGAGGCCACGGTCCCAAAGATTACCCTGATCACCCGAAAGGCCTACGGCGGGGCCTACGATGTCATGTCGTCCAAGCATATCCGTGGCGACATCAATTTCATCTATCCGTCTGGCGAGGTGGCGGTGATGGGGCCGGAAGGGGCCGTGAACATCATCTTTCGGAAGGAGATTGCCGCCTCCGAGGAACCGGAGAAAAAGAAAGAGGAACTGGTCCAGGATTATGAGGAGCGGTTTGCCAGCCCGTATCGCGTGGCGCAGTTGGGTTTTGTGGATGGGATCATCTTTCCGGAGGATACCCGAACCAAACTCATCACCGCTTTGGAAATGGTCAAGGACAAGAAGGATACGAATCCCAAGAAGAAACACGGGAATATCCCGATATAGGGCATTAGGCAGAAGGTTGAAGTCGTGAGGGGATTTTGAATTGGAAGCTTGTTTTAACGAACGTTTGGTAAAAGAGGCAACATTTAACGAAAAAAGGGGGTGAAAATATGTCAGGCCCAATAGATATTTTCAGGTCGGGCAAGCTCAAAGGTGTGAAGAATCAGGGCCCTGTCTACGCATGGGAGGAAGGACGCGCCTCGTTGTTTCTTGACGAGATTTCGTTTGGGGGTGCACGGGGGGGGATTCTGTGTTATTATAATCCGCCCGTGCATCAGGTGGGGAATCCGGGTTTGGATGCCTACCATGCCGCACTGGATGAGATCTTTGAAAACAAGTTGGACGAGTGGTCTTTCCTTATTTTTTACGGTGGATGTGATCCGGTTCATGCCGGTGGAGACTTGAAGGAAAGCCTCAACCGCCTTACGGAGACCATCGAGAAGCGGAAGGAGCTGGAGAAAGAGGGGCGGCCTCAGGATGAGATCGAGGCCCTCTACGCGTGGGGTGACAAACGGATCGAGAAAGGGGTAGGCCTCTATAAGAAGGTTCGCCAGGTTTCACAACACATGCGCACGCTGGCTATCTGTGGGGGCGGGACCCGATTCGGGGGATCCGCGGAGATTACCTTGATGACGGATGTCCTCATCGGGGATTCGCGTTCCGGCATGTGTTTCAGCGAGGCCCAGATCGGGTTGATCCCGGGATGGGCCGGAGTGGGTCGAAGCTATACCAAGGCGGGATATCTGAACGCCAAGTTTATGGCCTCCACCAGCCGGGAGGTCAAGGCGGCGGACCTGAAGGCGTGTGGAATTTACTACACGGTGGTGGAGGTGGCTCAGCCTTTCCCGAGAAAGGAACGGACGGACGACCCTCAGAAGGATAAGCAGAGATACGCCGAGGCCCTTCAGGCACACAATGACGAGGTCGGGGCGTTGCTTGCGCCGGCGGCCTTGGAATTGGCCACGTGCCCGAAACATCAAATTCCGGTGTTGACGGGAAAGGATCGGAAAGTCCTCGCCACGGAACGCGAGATCGAGGAGGAAGTGGCCCGGAGGGTCGATCCCATGAACTACGAGGGACTGTGGGGAAAGCCCTTGAAGGAGGTAAAGGAGGAGATCAAGAAATTGGGTAGGCCTCTGGCCCCTCAATCTATCAAGGAGTTGAAGCGCCTTTTCGAAACCTATCCGGAGGATCGTTTCGACGAGGCAAAGTTTGTGGAAGATGAAAAGCAGGCGGATTCCCGCCTCTATAGGGACCCCCGCTTCAAGCTGGGGATCATTGCAACCTTGGAACAGAAAGTCGCAGATTTTAGGGAGGTACAAGAATGAGGAAGTATTTTGAGAAGATGCAAGAATTTGGGAAACCGTTAAACGAGAAACAGATCGAGCGGATGGAGGAGAATGTCAAGCAGATCAAGCAGGTCGAGGAGGAAGTCGCGAAGGAAGTGGAGCGCGTCAAAAACGCGGGTCTCCCTGCGGAGAGGATCAATAAACGCGGCCAGTTGACGGTTTGGCAGCGGCTGGAATACCTCGTGGATCCCGGGACCTGGTGTCCCCTTCATACCCTCTATAATCCCAAGAACAATGAGGAAGGCACCACGGGTGTGGTCGATGGCCTCGGGAAGATCAACGGGCGTTGGGCCGTGATTATCGGTTTTGATAACAAGGTCATCGCGGGGGCCTGGATCGCCGGTCAGGCCGAGAATATCCTCCGGGTTACGGACATGGCGAAACGCCTTCATATTCCCCTTGTCTGGTTGGTCAACTGCAGCGGCGTGAAGCTGACGGAGCAGCAGGAAGTCTATGCGGATCGCCGGGGTGGTGGGACGACCTTCTATCGCCATGCGGAGCTGGAAAAGCTGGGAATTCCCGTCCTGGCGGGCGTGTACGGAACCAACCCCGCGGGGGGTGGCTATCAGGGGATCAGCCCCACCTATATCATCGCCCACAAGGACGCCAACATCGCGGTGGGTGGCGGCGGTATCGTCGGCGGCATGAGTCCCAAGGGTCATTTCGATCTGGAAGGCGCCCTCCAGCTGATCGAGGCGACGCGGCATTTCAAGGCCGTTCCTCCGGGACGCGTCGAGATTCACTACAACGAGACGGGATTCTTCAAAGAGGTCTATGAGACGGAAGAGGGCGTTCTCGATGCCTTGAAGCGCCTCATGAAGGATATGCCCGCGTACAACCCCAATTTCTTCCGCGTGGCGGAACCCAAGGAGCCGAAGCTCAGCCCGGAAGAGATCGACCGGATTGTTCCCTTCAACCAGAAGATGGTTTACAGCTTCGAAGAGGTGGTGGCGCGACTGGTGGACGGCAGTGAGCACATGGAGTTCCGTCCCGATTACGGTCCCGAGATCTATACGGCCCTGGCCAAGGTGGACGGCTTCCTCGTGGGTGTTGTGGGTAACCGCCAGGGATTCCTCGGTAAGGACTATCCCGAGTATGCGAAGGGAAAGTATATCGGTGTGGGTGGCAAATTCTATCGGCAGGGACTTATCAAGCTGAACGAGTTCGTGACCCTCTGCGGCCGCGACCGGATTCCCATGATCTGGTTCCAGGATACCACGGGGATTGACGTGGGTGACTTGGCCGAGAAGGCGGAGCTATTGGGGCTCGGACAGGCGTTGATCTACTCCATCGAACAGTCCGATCTTCCCATGATGCTGACCGTTCTCCGGAAGGGGACCGCGGCGGCCCACTACATCATGGGTGGCCCAACGGCCAACAACAACAACGTCTTCACCCTTGGAACCCCCACCACGGAGATCTACGTCATGCACGGGGAAACCGCGGCGGCGGCGTCCTTCTCCCGCCGGCTTGTCAAGGAGCAGGACGCGGGACGTCCGCTGGAGCCGGTCATTGAGAAGATGAACGCCTTGGCGAAGCAGTATTATGAGCAGTCTCGCCCGGTTTATTGCGCCATCCGGGGTTTCGTGGATGAGGTGGTTTCGTTTGCGGACATTCGCCGGTATATGGTGGCCTTTACCGGTGCCGCTTATCAGAATCCGCCTTCCTTCTGTCCGCACCATCACCTGATCACCCCGCGGATTATCAAGGGATAAAGGGTAAGTGGAAGGCGTAAGGTAGAAGATTAACGAAATAAGAACGAGGGGGAGAAATCCCCCTCACACCCCCGACCAAAGGAGGCGAAGGATATGAAGTATCACTTGTCGTTTCCCGAAAGGGTGGAAATCGGGGACCTCACCGTCCGTGACGGGATGCAGGCCCTGGAACATGTTTTCAGCACGGAAGAAAAGCTGGCCATCGTGGAGGATCTTATTCTGGCCGGATTCGAACACGTGGAGGTGACCAACTTTGGCCACCCGAAGTATCTTCCCCAGTTTGCTGACGCCGAAGAGCTTTTGGAGAGGCTGTTTCAAAGTAAGCGGGTGGGGCATCTTCTCCGGCAGAACGGAGGAAAGGTGTGGGTGACCGCCATTACCATCAACGAGAGGGCCTGTACCCGCGCGCTCGATTTCAAAGCAAAGCACGGCGTGGGACCGGATATCGTTCTTCAGATGGTTTCCACCGACCCGGTTCACCATAAGACCAATTCCGGCATGACCCTGGACGACTACTGGAAGATGACGGAGCGCTGCATCAAGATGGTCAAGGAGCAGGACATCCAGATGTGCGGAACCGTCAGCACCATCTGGGGCTCCCCGATGGAGGGCGCCCGTGTCACCGATTTGAAACGGGCCGTGGAGTTTTCCAAGATCTACCTGGACCTGGGTGCCAGCTATATCGAACAGGCGGACCACGATGGATCGGCCGATCCGGCGAGGGTCTACGAGTATTTCAGCATGATCCTCGACCCCGACGTCATGGGGAAGTGGGCGGATCCCAAGTATCACCTGGCCCATTTCCACACCTCCCG
>CAZKUZ010000182.1:0-3615 GCA_964556045.1 uncultured Thermodesulfobacteriota bacterium
AAGGTGACCGGCCATATGGAGTTCTTTCTCGCCCAGTTGACGATCTTGTCCAGTCCCGCAGTAATCGGTCCTTTGCCAAAGACGGTTTCTAATCCCATTCCAAAGCTCCTTTTTTCCAGACATAGATGTATCCTACAAGGAGGATGCCGATGAAAACCATCATTTCAACAAGGCCAAACAGCCCAAGCTTTTTAAATGTCACGGCCCACGGATAGAGAAAGACGACCTCGAGGTCGAAGAGCAGAAACAGCATGGCGACGGTGTAGTAACGCAGGGGAATCCGCGTCTTGCCGTAACCGGGCGAGGCGATCCCGCATTCGTAGGGAGCCATTTTCACACGGGTCGGCTTATGCTGTCCCAAAAGGTATGAAGCAACAACAGCAAACGCGGCAAATCCTGCCGCGACAAGCACCAAAATTAAAACAGGAAGATAAGCTTTTAACATGCCCCGCTCCTTTACTCCTACCTTAATTTGTGAAAAATTTCATAGCCCGGTCTTTCCTATAGCAAATGGCATGGGTTTGTCAAGGGAAATTTCAGCCAGGCCAAAAATTTTTTCACTTTTATAACCGGCATAAATCGACCCTTTAAAACATTCCATTTCCATAATATCTTCAAGCCTTACAAGGAGTTTTTCCTAATAACAATCGGTTCCTTTTAAACCACAATTCCCGGGAGGATATCCTGGAATTTGGACCGTGTCCTCGGTTCCGCCACAAAAGCCATGAGCCGTTCCCACTTCCCCTGAAGCCGGATAAAATCATCAAAGGGATCAGCCCCGCTTTTCATGGCCTCACGCATGAGACTGACGGTCTTCAAGCTCTCTTCCGCGCCCTCCGGGTCCCCTTGTTTCCGATACATCTCCGAAAGGACGGCGGAGGCCTTCTCCACCTTCTCCTCCAGGTCGTCCTTTAAAAAGGCGCCCGGGTAGGGGTCAAACTCCTCCGGCTGAACCCGGACCATCCCTTCGATGGCCTTCTGGCGTCGGATCTTCTCCCTCTCAAAGAGAAAGCGAAACACGTCTTCCCGGAGCCGACGCCACACGGGGTGCGTCTTGGGCGGGGGCAGATGCTTGATCGAAAGGGTATTGTCCAGGTAGAACTTGAAGCCGAACATCCTGGCGTTGATGAGATAGTCGATGTCCTCCCCCCGGGGGACCAGGGGATCAAAGGGTATCTTCATGAACAACTCCCGGTGGATCACCATGTTCCCCCCAAAGACGAAGGGGGTCACCTTGAAACGCGGGGGACGCCCGATGAATTTTTCGAACGCCTCGTTCATACGGTCCATTTGGTCCCAGTGCTCCATCCAGGGTTCGTGCGCCTTTTTGACCAGATACCCCCCGTCGGGCTGGAGGTAGTAACCCGCGACCGCGTAAACGGGGGTCCCGTCTATCGTCCCCCCCACGGATTCCAAGGCCTTGTCCATAAATTGGGGGTCTTCAAAAACCTCGTCGTCGTCGATGAGAATCGCAACCGTTTTCCCCAGAAGATGGGGGACAAAAACGCAGAGGTTTCTCACATTGGAGTAACCGCGAAGCTGAAGGAGACCAATGAGATCCCCCTTCCCTTCCCGCTCCAATTCATCGTGAATCTTTCGGAGGTGTGAGGGGCCGAAAAGATGGATCGGAACCTCCACCTCTCTTTTTGCCTCTTGGATGATGCCCGAGACCTTTTCCTCCACCGCGTCCGCAATGGTTTCCGACGTGGGAACGGCGATAACCACGACCTCGAAGTCCTTAAAATCGAGGATTTTCAGGCTCTTCAAGGCCCGCAGCAAAGTTCCTTCTTCGTCCAGCGGGATGGGGTGATCATACACCGCGTCACCCGGTATCCAGCCTTCTTCTCTTTTTCTCGCCCAATAGGAGGGGAAAACCATACAAGCCTTACCCATCGATGTCTCCTTCCTTTTCGTTGAAAAACAGCTCTCCGTGTTTCGTGATTTCATTCAAACAAGATTTGACGAGGATTTCAAGCTCTTCGACTGGATATTTCATTTCGGGGACGAGGGAGAGAATGTGTTTCGGAAGACGCCGTAAGCCCCAAAGGACACGGGCCTCCGTGGCGGTTCTCCCTTCTCTCTCGTAGAAATAGCCGATGTTCGTTTCGAAAAAGGAGAGGCTGTCCGCCTGGTTCAGGATGTCCGCCTCGGGGGTTCCGCCTGTCTCGTGCCTCTTTACAAGGCCGGTCACCTCTTCAACAAAACCTGGCCCGGCCCCGCAGGCCTCCATGATTTTCGCCAGGATCTCCGCGCTTCGGGCGGCATGGATTCGTTTAAAGGTGTCGTAATCCCCGTAATCTTCCCGCCGCACCCTGGGAGGAACCGCCCGCTCGATATCGTGCCCCAGCGCCGCGATCTTCAAGGCCTGCCCCGCCTTCGGGTGGAGTTTCAAGACCCATTCCAGGGTATTTTCGGCATGCTCCGGGTCTTCGGTGACGGGAGAACGGGCGATGGTTTCTCGTATTCTCTCTTCAATGCAAGAGATTATCCGGTTATCGATTTCGGTAGACAACGAAGATCCTGCGAATGACTTCGAGATTCATGATGATGGCAAGGAGCCAAAGGCCCCACGAGGGAACGAGGAAAATCGAGCTCAGGAACAGGATGAAAACCCTCACGTCCCGACCCACCCGGAAATTCGAGCGCGCGATTTTTTGTCTCATCAGCCCGTCATACTTGTCGGCCGTGTAGCTCACCGCGAAAGACCCCACCAGGGCGAGAAAACCGGCGGCAAGCAGCCCCCATCCTCCCCCGGCGCAGAGGCAGTAGACTGTCACTCCGGCGACAAGGAATCCGTCGGCGTAACGATCCAACACGGCATCCAGCCACTTCCCGAAGTCGCTTTCCCTGTAGGTAAGCCGCGCGATCTCTCCGTCACATCCATCAACTATGGAGGCGCACTGCGCGAGGATTCCTCCCGTTACGAGGGCCCAGGGACGGCAGACAATAAAAAACAGCGCCGCGATGAGGGAGATGAGAAACGAAGCAAGTGTAAGGACATTCGGGCTCAAAAAGGGGTAAGAAATGATTCGACGGGTAATCCACAGGGACAAGGGACGATTAAGAAAACGAGCCACGGGCCCGTCCGTCGTTTTTCCCCCTCTTTTCAGAAGGGCCGTTTCCGCCCTCTGAAGGGCAAAAATATCGTCGATATCGATCCAGAAATCCCCTTCCATCTCCAGAGTCGCCACGCGCCCCCGGTCGGCCAGGACCCGCACTCCCCCGGAAAGGCTGCTATCGTTAAATCTCTGGATACTTTCTTCGATCGCGTCGAAGATCGCCGGCGTGCAGAGGAAGATTCCCGTGTCCAGGGCATCGTAATCCTTAAGGTCTTTCCCAATCTGGACGACTCTCGGCCCTTCGAGTCGAACCTTTGTGGCGTCCGCCATATCCACCAAGGCATCCTCGCACCGTCGATCCACAACGAGGCGGATCCCGTCCTCGAAAGGTCCCGTCTCCATGAGGCGTTTCAGGGTCTTCTCCTCGATGAGATGATCCCCCATCAAAAGGAGAAAGGGCTCACGAAGGAACTCCCGGGCCTTTAAAACCGAAAGCCCGTTTTCCCGGGTCCAATCCGGATTTTCCAGGCAGGTTATCTTCAGTCCCCGTTCACGG
>CAZKUZ010000183.1:0-12828 GCA_964556045.1 uncultured Thermodesulfobacteriota bacterium
GAGGCGTTCGAACCGCTCCAGGCAGGTCGCCGCAAGCGCCGTAACCGCCTTCAGGGAGGCCAGGTCGCCGACAACGCCCGTGATATCGGGATTGCCCGTAGCCTGCCGTATCCGCTCAACGGTTGCCGCCACCCTTTCCTCTTTCCTCCCGTGAATCACCACGTCCCACCCCTTCCGGGCGAGCTGCAAGGCCGTCTCCCGCCCGATGCCGTCGGTGGAACCGGTGATGAGCACCCGTTTTCCCATCCTCAATCTCCCTTCCATTCCGGAACATCGCGCCGGTCGAGGAGGCTCCCGTCGGACCCGTCCACGTCCCGCGAGGCGATCCGGCGGGTCACGGGATAGGCTTCCAGGACCGTTTCGTCGAATCCTTCCGTCACCTCCCTGACCTCGTCCTTTCCAAACGGGCGCGCCAGCCATTCCAGCTCGGCCTCACGGCTCAGGATAAGGGGCATCCGCTTCTTCGTGTTATGAATCCTCGCCAGCAGGGGATTGGC
This sequence comes from uncultured Thermodesulfobacteriota bacterium, assembly GCA_964556045.1. Classification (GTDB taxonomy): domain Bacteria; phylum Desulfobacterota; class S145-22; order S145-22; family S145-22; genus JAOZMY01. Next base: position 498 of record CAZKUZ010000183.1, read on the forward strand.
CGGCACGGTGACGATGGTGAAGGTCTTCTCTTCCCCGCCGGTCGCGGGATTCCGCCAAGCATCCCACAAGCCCGCCAGGGCGAAGAGTTCCCCCGATCTCATGTGGATGAAGTAAGGATACTTCCTCCCCCCGACCTCCCGGAACTCGAAGAAGCCGTCGACCAGGACGAGGCACCGTCGATCCCTGAAGGCATCCTTGAAGGAGGGACGCTGTCGGAGGGACTCGTAACGCGCGTTGAGTGTCCTTAAGCGGATTTGATCCGCCTTCCGCAAGTCCCGAACCCAGGCGGGCACCAATCCCCACCGGAAGGACTGGATCCGGTCCGGGTCGTGATTCGCGATGACGGGAACCGGTGGAAACGCGAAGCCCGAGACATAGTAACGCCTGGAAAACGCGACCCCCTCCGCGATTCCGGCCCCGAATCGCCGAATCAGGGCATTGATGTCCGAAAAAACCGACAAGCTATAACACATACGATTCCTTTTCTGCGTGGGCAACGCTATAAGAAATTTTAGCGGAATCTCGCAAAGTTTTCCAGGGAAGCGGTACCGAGGCGCACAACGGAAAGCTCAAAATTAAGTGAAATATTTCACGTTAACCGGCGAAAGATCATCAGGAAGTTCAAATCCCAAGGAATAGAGGGTAAAAAGCGCTTGACTTTTCTCGTGCGTATAAGATATTTTAACAAGTGTTAAGTTTGAAGATGAACAGCTTTTGGTTCTAAGCAGAAAAAGCGAAAGGAGGTCATAGAATGAATTCAGTTGTATGTGTAAAACAGGTGCCTGACACGGAGACATTGATCAAGCTCAATGCCGATGGGACGGGAATTGAGACAGCCGGCATCAAGTGGATCATGAATCCCTTTGACGAATATGCCGTAGAAGAGGCGGTTCGTCAGAAAGAAAAAACGGGCGGAACGGTTACCTTGGTCTGTTTAGGCCCCGATCAAGCCCTCGACGCGATCCGGTCGGGCCTGGCCATGGGGGCGGACACGGCGGTTCATATCAACGACGCCGAGTTTGCCGCAAAGGCAGACCCCTACGCCACGGCCGTGGCGCTCGCCGCCGCGATCAAAGACCTGGAATACGACGCGATTTTCTGCGGGAAACAGGCGGTGGATGACGACGCGGGCCAGGTGGCTTCCATTCTCGGGGAGCTTCTCGACCTGCCCGTCATCACGATAGTCATCAAGTTCGAACTGGCCGACGACGGAAAAACGGCCATCGTCACGCGGGAGATCGAAGGCGGGCACGCCGTGATCGAGGTGCCGCTTCCCGCGATCTTCACAGCCCAGAAGGGACTCAATGAGCCCCGGTATGCCTCTCTGCCTCAGATCATGAAGGCGAAGAAGAAACCCGTGACGGTAAAAACCGTGGCGGATCTGGGCGTGAGCGCGGAACCGATGACCGTCATCAAGGGGATGGAGCTCCCGCCGGAACGTCAGGCGGGGAAGATGATCGAAGGTGCGGATGCCGCCGCGAAGGCCGCCGCGCTTGCCAAGGCTTTGCACGAAGAAGCAGAAGTTATATAAGGAGGTGAGGAAAATGCCGGAAATTCTTGTCTATGCAGAAGTTCAGAAAGGCGAAATCAAGAAAGGCGCGTTCGAGATCGCGAGCAAGGCGAAGGCCTTGGGCGGGCAGGTCTCCGCGTGCATCATCGGGAAAGACGTAGAGGGGCTTGCCGGAGAGCTCGGCAAATACGGGGCCGACAAGATCTACGTGGTGGACGGCCCTGAATTCGAAAACTACCTGACGGAACCCTACGTTCAGGCTCTCGCCCACGTGGCAGGCCTCGTTAATCCGTCTATTATCTTCATCAGCGCCTCGGCTCAGGGGAAAGACCTGACGCCCGCGCTGGCGGCACGGCTGAAAGTCGGGGCCATCTCCGATTGTGTCGATTTGACCATGGAAGGTGACAAGGTCATCGCGAAACGGCCCATATTCGCGGGGAAGGCCTACGCCACGGTGGAGGCCCTGGGGAATCCCCAGGTTCTTTCCATCCGCCCCAATTCGTTCGGAGTGGAAGAGGTCGCTGGTGCCGGCGCCGTGGAGAAAGTGGACGTCAGCCTGGACACCTCCAAGATCAAGGCCGTGGTCAAATCGGTCGAGGTGACAGAATCGGAAGAGCCCGATCAGACCGAGGCCGAGATCATCGTGGCCGGTGGACGCGGAATGGAAAACGGGGAAAACTTCAAGATTCTGGAAGAGCTGGCGCACGCCTTCGGACCCACGGCGACGGTCGGGGCATCCCGCGCAGCAGTGGATGCGGGGTGGATCGAGCACGGCTACCAGATCGGCCAGACGGGAAAGACGGTGAGTCCGAATCTCTACATCGCCGCGGGCATCTCCGGTGCCATCCAGCACCTGGCCGGAATGAACACCTCCAAGGTTATCGTGGCCATCAACAAGGATCCCGAGGCGCCCATCTTTTCGAAGGCCGACTACGGGGTTGTGGGAGATCTCTTCGAGATCGTTCCCAAGCTCACTGAAGAAATCAAGAAGATCAAAGGACAGTAAAATCCCAGCGCGGGATGGGTCGGGCCCATCCCGCCGCCTATTTTCAGAATCAGGGGGTGCTTATGCCCGGAGCTGAGATAACGAGAGAGTTGTATTGGAATGTGGTGGGGACAGGGTTCCCTGTCGCAAGGGTCCTGAGTTATGTTTTCGCGCTGATTGCAATCATCCTCTTCGTGCTTGGACTCTTACGCAAAGGCGGACTGATCGACCGGATCAGGATGATGAAGCTGGCCGCCGGCCCGGATGTCCCGAGGACAGACAACGCGGGTGAAAGACTGAAATACGCCATCGCCGAGGTCTTCGGCCATCGGAAGATCCTGAGAGAGCCCTACCAGGGGGTTGCCCACCTCTTCATCTTCTGGGGATTCATCATTCTCTTTTTTGGAACCTTCATGGACTTCTTTCAGGGCGACGTGGTGGAGCCGCTCTTTCACGCCAACATCCTCCAGGGCGGTTTCTATCTCTTCTTCTCTTTCATTACGGATCTCGGGGGAATCCTCGTCATCGTCGGGACCATCATGTTCCTGATCCGCCGCTATGCCAACCGGCCCAAGTGGCTCGACGACAAGCCGGAGGACCGGATCATCCTTTGGCTGATTCTGGTCATCGCGGTTACGGGGTTCTTTCTCGAAGCCCTGCGGATGCAGGCCACGGAGCTTCAACCGGGGCATCCCATGAATCCCTATGTCTGGGCCTCGTTCGGCGGCCGGCTCTTCGCCCTGCTCTTTTCCGGGATGAGCGTCACAACCGCGAAGGCGACGCATCTGTTCTTCTGGTGGTTCCACCTCGTGATCGTCCTCGGCTTCATCGTCTACGTGGCCTATTCGAAACTCCTCCACATCTTCACGGTTCCGGCCAACATCTACATGCGCAACATGACGGAGAATCCGGCGCCGCTGAAACCGATTCCGCCTGAATCGTTCGAGACCGCGGAGACCTTCGGGATCCACCTCTTGGAGGAATATTCCTGGAAGGACCTCTTCGATTCGGAGGTCTGCATCCGGTGCGGCCGGTGCGTGGCGGTCTGTCCTTCCTTCCTGACGGACAAACCGCTGCTGCCCAGGGACGTGATACAGAACCTCCGGGAGCATCTCGAGGCCAAGCTCAAGCTCGCCCTCGACACCGACGGCAAGGTCCACGTGATCCCCGAAGAAAAATACGAGGGCCCCGCCCTGATCGGGGACGTCATCGACAAAGACACCATCTGGGCCTGTACCACCTGTATGGCGTGTATCGAGGCCTGCCCGGCCTACATCTCCCAGTTCCCCAAGCTCATCGACCTCCGCCGGTATCTCACCATGATGGAATCCGATTTCCCCGCCGAGGTTCAGGAGGTCTTCCGGGGGATGGAAAACAACTCCAACCCGTGGAATATCGGATCCCATGCCCGAGCCGACTGGGCCAAGGATCTGGAGGTTCCGCTCATGTCCCAAAAGGGAGAGGCGGAGTACCTCTTCTATGTGGGATGCGCCGGGGCCTTTGACGATCTCAACAAAAAGGCGGCGATCGCCCTTGCCAAGATCTTCAACGCGGCAGCACTTGATTACGCCATCCTCGGCACGGAAGAGGGCTGCTGCGGTGATTCCGCCAAGAAGATCGGGAACGAATACCTCTTTCAGATGCTGGCCGAGACCAACATCGAGACCTTCAACGGCTACAAGGTGAAAAAGATCATCACCCTCTGCCCGCACGGTTACAACACCCTCAAATACGACTACAAAGAGATGGGAGGGGACTACGAGGTCTACCATTACACCGAAATCCTGGACAACCTCATCAAGAGCGGGAAGATCACCCTGAAAAACCCCGTCGGAGACCTCGGGACGATCAGCTATCACGATTCGTGTTATCTCGGACGTTACAACAATATCTACGAGCAGCCGAGGAATATCCTGAGCGCCCTGGGAGCCGGGGGTCTCGTGGAGATGGCCAGTCATCACGAGAAGAGCTTCTGCTGCGGCGCGGGCGGCGGCCGGATGTGGATGGAAGAAACCCTGGGAACGAGGATCAACCAGAAACGGACCCAGGAGGCCATCGACGCCGGTGTCAAGACCGTCTGCACGGCCTGCCCTTTCTGCTACACCATGCTCACCGACGGGATCAAGGAGCTGGGGAAGGGCGAGGAGATGCAGGCCTTCGACATCGCCCAGTTGGTGGCGAAGGCAGCCGGCCTCGAATAGAAACCTCTGATTCAGCCCCCCGGCGGTTCCACGCGAAACGGCCGGGGGGATTTTTATCCCTTCCTTTCTGCTTAGAATAACGGTAAATGATTTACGTAATTACTCAAAATCAAAGGATAAATACCGAAAGGAACGCACCAGCAAGTACGACCCAGAGGATATCAACCTTCAATCGTAGAGCGATAAAAGCGGCAAGGGCCAGGAAAATAGAAAAGATCTGCCAACGCACCGAGAATCCAAATTGAATGCTGACGGCAAGAAGGAGACCGACAAAGGAAACCAGGGCTCCCCGCAAAGCGCGTTGCAGATAGGGATTGTTCTGAAGCCGGTCGAAATATGGAACGACAAGGAGAAGAATCATCAGCGACGGGGTGAAAACACTGATCGTTCCCACCAGTGCGCCAGGCAATCCTTCAAGGAGATAACCGACGAAGGTAGCCGTGATGACAATGGGACCAGGCGTGACCTGCCCCATGGCGATTCCATCCATGAAAACACGGCTATCCATCCAGTGCCGCACCCCTACGACTTCATGCAGCATGAGCGGTACCGAAGCATATCCACCCCCGAATGCGAAAAGATCAACCTTCAGCATCAGAGTAGAAAGATCGAAAAGCTTACGGTTGATGAGAAATAAAATGGCAAGTCCAATAACCAGGCCCGCAAATATTACAAAAACAGGCCGAAGCGACGTAGCCATAGAATTTACCGCCCTGGGCATCACGGTAGATCTTTTCAAGTCTGTTCCGGCATAGAGAAACAACCCAAGCAACGCGGAAACCATAATGGCAATGATAGGGCTCCCCCGGGCAAGTAGAAAGCCGGCCGCTGCAAGGCTAAGAAAGATATCCTGCCAGCATTTTAGGGATCGACGTCCGAAGTTGACGGTGGCATTGGCTACGAGAGCAACAACGATAACCTGAAGGCCACTGAAAAGGGAAACGGCCATTGCAAGCTGGTGTGTCTGGCTGTAAAGGGCGGTAAGAACAACCATAAAAACAAACGAAGGAAGCCCAAACCCCACGTAGGCTGCCGCCGCACCCAGCCCGCCACCCGCCCGCAGTCCCGCATAGGCTGCGGCCTGCATGGCGGTAGCGCCTGGGATAGTCTGGCACAGAGCCACACCATCCCGAAAGGTGTCATCCGTCATCCAGCCATGTCTCCTGACAGCCAAATCACGAATATAGACCACCATGGCCGGACCGCCGAAGGCAGTCAGGCCCAGGCGAAAAAACACCTTGAAAATTTTCAGGGGAGATACCTTTCCGCGTTTCGTCTCTTTCACAGCTTCCATCATTATCCTCTTGCCTCCGGCAGAAACACGAATCCCCTTTTTAACTGTATCCTCTTTTGTTTCCTATAGGGCATTCAGCGTTGGAGAAAGAAGAACCCCGTATAACGTGGAAAAGGAAAGTCCGAAAGCTTCGCTTCCAGCAAAGCCCAAAATTAAGACCAAATCCCAACAAATCGCTGGCGAATTATCTTACGACGCTTCCCGGCGGGACCTTCCTGTCGGGATGGAGGAGGACCGGTTTGCCCTCCACGTCCACGGCGAGGATCATGCCATGGCTCTCCACGCCTCGAAAGGTCTTGGGTTCCAGGTTCATCAAAACGGGAACCTGCTTGCCCACGAGGGCGTCCGGTTCATAGGTGTCCGCCATCCCCGCCACGATCTGTCGAGTCTCCGTTCCCACGTCAATGGTCAGCTTCAAGAGCTTATCCGTCTCGGGAACGCGCTCCGCCGCGGTGATTTCCCCGACGCGAAGCTCCAGTTTCTTGAAATCGTTGAATGTAATCATGTTTCGCCCTCCTCTTAACTCGGAATCCTTGAAAGAAAGAATTATTCGGATGGATCTTCCGGCACGTCACTGCCCAGCATGATGGCAATCCAACGCGTATTCTCCTGGGAATCGAGAGCTATTTTGACAACCATGGTGAGGGGAACGGAGAGGAACATCCCCACCGGCCCAAAAACCCACCCCCAGAAAACCAAGGAGAGGAAAACCACCAGCGTCGAAAGCCCCAAACCCTTTCCCATGATCTTGGGCTCGACCACATTCCCGATGGTAAAGTTGATGATGAGATACCCTGCCGCCACGATGAGGGTCCGGCTTACCCCGAACTGCACCAGGGACAGGAGTATTGCCGGAACCGCGGCGATGAAGGAACCGATGGTGGGAATATAGTTCAGCAGGAAGGCGGCAAGCCCCCAGAGAAAGGCGTAGTGGACACCGACAAGCCAGAGCATGAGGGTAACGAAAAGGCCTGTGGCGAGAGAAGTAAAGGTTTTCAAGGTCATATACTGCGCCACGTTATTCAGGAAGGTCTCAAAATAGGATACCGTTTCCGGGCTCTTGGCAATAAAAGCCAGCTTCTTCGAAAAGGCGGCGGACTCCGTCAAGATAAAGATGACCACCAAGATGGTAAAGATGCTGTTGGACATCACGCTCCCGAAACTCTTGAGCGAAGTGGCGATGTACCTGATGAGGAGGGTGGGGTTGAAGACATTCAAAAGCTTTTCTTTCGGTAGTTTAATCCCCAGCTTCTCGGCGAGCCCGAACGATTTCTGAACCAGACCGCTCAGGTTCTTCTGGTACTCAGGCAGGTTTTCCGAAAACCCTTGAACTGAGGTTCCGATAACCACACCCACGAATCCAAGGATAACAAAAATGAGCAGGAAAATGAGGACCAGCGACAGCCCATCGGGTATTCCCCTTTTATGCAGAAAATGGAAGATCGGCAGACAGACAATCGCGAAGAAAAGGGCCAGAAGAAACGGCACGATAAAACTGCTGGCCACCTTCAATCCAGCGATAATGATGATGAAGGCGGCAAAAGATACCAGAAAATTGGAGGACGTTTTTTCTTCCATACAGTGAAACTTTCCCGTAGAATTATTTTTCGAAACCTTACATGAAACCATAGGTAGAGTCAATCTTGACATCGGCAGAACCGAATAAAAGCCGCCCGCCCTTTTCAAATCTTTTTTTCGTGTTATAATGAAAACAGCGATCGAAAAATGGAACTATCCTTTTTCCATAAGAATCTCCTGGGAATCGAGGGGCTTCGTGTTGAGGAAATTCGGTCCATCCTGAACATGACCACGGCCTTCAAGGAGATTTCAAGGCGGGAAATCAAAAAGGTTCCCACTCTTCGTGGTAGAACCATTGTCAATCTTTTTTTTGAACCCAGCACACGGACGCGCACCTCTTTCGAACTGGCCGCCAAGCGCCTCAGCGCGGATGCCGTCAACATCTCCTCCACCACGAGCAGCGTAGTCAAGGGGGAAACCCTCCTCGATACGGCCCGGAACCTCCAGGCCATGCATCCGGATCTCATCATTCTGAGGCACAGCGCCGCCGGCGCGCCCCATTTCCTGGCCCGCCATATCGATACCCCCATCATCAACGCGGGGGATGGGGCCCACGAACACCCCACCCAGGCCTTATTGGACCTCTACACCATGGAAGAGCATGTGGGGAACATTCAAGGTAAATCCGTCGGCATCGTTGGAGATATCAAGCACAGCCGTGTGGCGCGTTCCAACATCCTATGCCTCACGAAAATGGGGGCGAAGGTAATCGTGTGTGGCCCGCCCACGCTGATCCCCAAGGGAATCGAGGCCATGGAGGTCGAGGTGGGCTACGATCTCGACGAGATTCTCCCAGAGCTGGATGTCGTCATGATGCTTCGCATCCAGCTGGAACGCCAGGAACGAGGGCTTTTCCCCTCCCTTGCCGAGTATTCGAAACTGTACGGATTAAACAAAAGGCGCCTCGAACGCTGCAAACCGGAGATCCTCGTGATGCATCCCGGCCCCATCAACCGGGGAATCGAGCTGGAGCCGGACGTGGCGGACGGCTCCCGATCCGTCATTCTCGACCAGGTGGAAAACGGCCTGGCCCTGAGGATGGCCCTGCTCTACATCCTCTGTGGAGGAAAACGCGATGATTCTTAACGGGGGAACGGTCCTCGACCCGTCGGCGAAGATCCATGAGGTTATGGATATCCTCATTTCCGACGGCCGAATAGAGAAGGTGGGACCCGGCCTCTCCACCCAGTTTCCAGAAGAAGAGGCATTCGATTGCACGGACCTCTGGATCATGCCCGGGCTGGTGGACATGCACACCCATCTTCGGGAGCCGGGCTACGAATACAAGGAGACCGTCCGGACGGGCACCCAGGCGGCGGCGGCCGGGGGATTCACCACCATCGCCTGCATGGCCAACACCCTGCCCGTAAACGACAACCCCTCCGTTACACGTTACATCCGGGAAAAAGCCGACGAGGAAGGCCTGGTTGAAGTCCTCCCTGTCGGAGCCGCCACGAAGGGGCAGAAGGGTGAACAACTCGCCGAAATCGGCCTGATGCGGGAGGCGGGAATCATAGCCCTTTCGGACGATGGGTTTCCCATTCGGGACGCCGAGATCCTCCGGTTGGTCCTGGAGTACGCACGCCGCTTCGAGCTTCCCGTGATCGACCATTGCGAGGACCTTTCCACCTCGAAGGGAGGCGTCGTCCACGAGGGAAAGACGGGAACACGGATGGGCCTCCGGGGAATTCCCTGCGTCTCCGAAAGCTCCATGGTGGCGCGGGATATTCTCATGGCCCAGTGGCTGGAAACCCCGATCCACATCGCCCACGTGAGTTGTAAGGCCTCCATCGACCTGATTCGGTGGGCCAAAACCCAGGGGATCCCCGTAACCTGCGAGGTCACCCCCCACCACCTGGCCCTCACGGTGGACGACCTCTTCCTCTCGAAATACGACACGAACTTCAAGGTCAACCCTCCCCTGCGGGAAGAAGAGGACCGGGAGGCCCTGTTAAACGCCCTGAAGGAGGGAATCATCGATTGCATCGCCACAGATCACGCCCCTCACGACACACAATCCAAGATGGTGGAGTTCGATTACGCGGCCAATGGTATCTCGGGACTCGAAACCGCCCTGCCGTTGATTTTGGAAGTGGGGAATGAAGCCGGGATATCACCCTTGGATATACTTTCCAAGATGACCGCCGAGCCTGCCCGCATCCTGGGAATCGACCGGGGAACCCTCGCACCGGGAAGCATTGCCAACCTCGTGATCTTCGATCCCGAAGAGACGTGGGTCGTGAACCCGCAGGAATTTTTCTCGAAGGGAAAGAACTCTCCCTTCGCGGGTCGAACCTTAACAGGGAGGGTCAAAGCAACATTCTATCACGGCAAAGCCGTTTTTCTGGACAAAAAGAATCCATGGGGCCTGACACCAATCTGCCCGAGGAAACCTTCTTAGGAAAGAACCTGCCTTGAACAATCCAAACACATCACAGGAGAACGGGAGGAACCCGAAGTGGGCTGGTTTCGAAATTTTCTAAGGACCCTCCAAGGCGGGGGAGAAGCCCCCTCGTCTGTCACGGAAAAGGATATCCAAGAACTCATCGACATTGGTGAAAAAGAGGGTCTTCTGAACGAGGAAGAACACGACATGATCACGGGGATCTTCGAGTTCAAGAAGACCATCGTCAAAGAGGTCATGGTGCCGAGGACCGAGATCGTGGCCGTTCCCAGGGAGACTCCCCTCTCCGATTGGATCACCCTCGTGGTCAAGGAAGGTCATTCCCGGGTTCCCGTTTTTGAAGGCACACTGGACAACATCGTGGGAATCATTCACGTCAAAGACCTGTTCCAGTTCTGGGGCAAACCCGAATCGGAATTCCGCCTGGACGACATCCTGCACCCTCCCCACTTCATCCCCGAGACGAGACGGCTGGAAGAACTCCTCAAGGACTTCAAGATCTGGCGTGTCCATATCGCCATCGTGGTAGACGAGTACGGCGGAACCGCCGGGATCGTCACCATCGAGGACCTCATCGAGGAGATCTTCGGAGAGATCGAGGACGAATTCGATGAGGTGGAAAAGAACCCCTTTCAGCCCCAGGGAGACGGTTCGGTTCTCGTGGACGCGAGTGTCGAAATCGAGACCTTCCAGGAATACTTCGACCTGCCCGAGGAAAAGGGAAAATACGAAACCCTGGGAGGCCTGATCTTTGAACTGACGGGGAAAGTGCCCCTCCCCGGCGAAAAATTCACCTATAAAAATCTGACTTTGATCATCGAAGAGGCGGATCCCAAACAGATCCATTCCGTCCGAGTCATTCCCAATTCATCTAAAGAAGACACCGAAACGGCGGCTACGTCGTAACGTCGGCCGTGGCCAGTTGACCACAGGCGGCGGAGATATCGTCCCCTCGGCTTCCGCGGATGATGGCCGTCATGTGAGCGTCCAGCAGGACCTTCTGAAAAGCCAAAACGGCAGATTCGTCCGGGCGCTCAAAGGGAATCCCGTCCGCTTCGTTGAAGGGAATGAGGTTGATCTTGACCTTGAATCCATGAAAAAGCTTGACAAGGGCCTTGGCATCCTTGCGCCTGTCGTTGACCCCTTTCAACAGGACGTATTCGAAGGTGATCCGCTCCCGATTGCGCAGACTGATGGCGCGGCAGGCGTCGAGCAGCCGGGAAATAGGATACTTCCGGTTGACGGGCATCAACCGGGTCCGCGTCTCGTCGTCCGCCGCGTTGAGGGAAACGGCGAGCCGGAAACGCTTCGTGACATCCCCCAGGTCGGTCAGTTTATCTACCAACCCGCAGGTGGAGACGGTGAGCCGACGGTGGGAAAACTGTAAACCCTCCGCGCTTCCCAGGATCTCGATGGCCTTCAGGGTATTGTCCAGGTTGTCCAGGGGTTCCCCCATCCCCATGAAGACGATGTTGGTGATTTTCCGCTTGGGGCCGATGAGGGCGTTGACCTGGCAGACCTGATCCACGATCTCCCCCGCGCTCAGATCCCTGATCCATCCCATCCTGGCCGTCTTACAGAAGGCACACCCCATCCGGCACCCCACCTGGGTGGAGACACAGAGGGTCAGCCGGGGCGGATCGGGGATGAGGACCCCTTCCACCGCCCTTCCGTCAGAAAGCCGGTAGAGATATTTGGTGGTACCGTCTCTGGAGATTTCCGATCTCTCGACGGCAACCGAGCTCGGCAGAAACGTGGCGTCGAATTTCCGCTGGGAAAGCTTCGAGATATCGGTCATCCGGAAAAAATCGGTGATCCCCTTCTGATAGATCCACTTGAAGAGCTGGGTGGCGCGGAAACGCGGCTCCCCCATTCCCTTCAGGATCTCGACGAGCTCGTCCTTCGTGTAATCTTTCAGATAATATAAACTCTCACTCATGCGGAACTGGAATCCCGGATCTTCAGGTCTTGCGGGTTATATTCAACGATCTGATCAAAAACTTCGTCAGAATCTTCTCCGAATGCCGCCGAAGTTCTGGATCGGAAATCTCCGCCACACACCGCCTGACCCAGGCGGCTTCATCCTCCGGAAGTCGGATAACTTCCTGGGAAGTCTCCTTTCCCACAACGGCATCGGGAACATCCTCACGGGGCGCGATCGTCCCGATCTCGATCCTCAGGTCCTTGACGAAGGGGTGTCCCGCCGCCCGGTTGAGGCGGTCGAGGAGCTGGGACTTCATCTGGATGAGCTCGAATCGCCAAGTGGGAGACGGCGTGCGGATCCAGGCCACACCCTTTTGGAAACGCCGCACCTCGGTGTTCCGGAGGATATAAGGCCCCACACTCTTCTTCCACAGG
>CAZKUZ010000184.1:0-5337 GCA_964556045.1 uncultured Thermodesulfobacteriota bacterium
GGCTGCCCGATGGCGGCAATCGCCTGCTTGTCGGGGATTCCTTCCACGCGGCGATGAAGCCCCAAGCGGTCCATCCCCACGGCAATCGCCCCGGAGGAAACCAGGGCGACCCTTCTCCCGGAATCGATGACCGCGCAAATATCCTCCACGAGGCGCTGGATCCTCTGATGGTCGATCTCCCCCTCCGAGGTGGTCAGCACCGAACTTCCAACCTTGACCACCACGTTCCGGGTCTTTTTTATGATGCTCGCGCGCGTCATGATTTTTCCAGTTTACAAAACCCTTCGACAACTTTCAACAACGCTTCCAATCCCTCTCCCGTCCGGGCGGAAAGGAAAAAGGGCTTTAGCCCCGTCTCCTTTTCCAATCTCTCCCGGATGGAGGGGAGGTTCTCCTTCGTTTCCAGGAGATCGACCTTGTTCAGGCACAAAACCTTTGGCTTCCCGTTCAGGTCCCCCCCATAAGACTCGAGGGCGGACACAATCATCTCGAACTCATCCAGCAAAACCTCGAAGGGCTTTCCCTCGGAAAGCTCAAGGAGGATCAGGAGGACCTTCGCCCGCTCCACGTGCTTCAGGTACCGGTTTTTCTTACCGGCCGCAATCCCCGGAATCTCGATGAACGTAAGGGGGGCATCCACCTCCGAGGGCACGTAAACCCCCAGTTGAGGGATCAGGGTCGTAAAGGGATAGTCCGCCACCTTCGGGGTGGCGGAAGAGACACGAGACAACAATTGGGACTTTCCCACATTGGGGAAACCGATCAATCCCACGTCCGTTTTCATCTTGTAGATCAGGCGCAGGCCGATCCGCTTTCCCGGCAAACCTTTCTGGGCGATCCTCGGGGCCTGGCGGACGGGGTTTTTGTAATGGACATTTCCCTTGCCCCCCTTGCCGCCCAGGGCGACCACAACCTCCGCGCCCGGGGTATCCAGGTCGGCAAGCAGTTCCATGGTCTCCGCCTCATAGACCTGGGTGCCAACGGGTACGGCAAGCCTTAAATCAGCCCCGTTTTTCCCGTGCTGCTTGTTGGCCCCTCCCGGCGCGCCGGGTTCGGCTTTGAAGGACTTTTTGTGTAAATAGGAAGAAAGATCCGACAGGTTTTCCCTGGCGAAGATGACAACATCGCCGCCCTTGCCCCCATCCCCGCCGTCCGGTCCCCCCTTGGGAAGAAAGCGGGCGCGGTGAAAATGGACGGAACCTCCCCCTCCTGAGCCAGATTCGACCACGATATCTGCCTCATCGATAAATACCGGTTTCATGATAGGGACTATCCCCTTTATGGGAAAGGGAGGAGTGTAGGAGACTACGTCTACAAAGCCTAGTCTAATAAACGCTTACGCGCTTCTTGTCGCGGCCAAACCGCTCAAACCGAACCGTCCCATCGATCAGAGAAAAGAGGGTATGGTCCTTCCCGATCCCAACATTGGCGCCGGGATGAAATTTCGTGCCCCTCTGGCGGACGATAATGTTTCCCGCCCTCACAAACTGACCGCTGAAACGTTTCACGCCAAGCCGCTGGCCCTGGCTGTCCCTGCCGTTTCGGGAGCTTCCTCCCGCCTTTTTATGTGCCATCTTCTTACCCTCTCAACCGACCTTAATGGAATCGATCCGTAAGTTCGTGTATTTCTGGCGGTGCCCCTGCTTCCGGCGATAATCCTTGCGCCGCTTGAACTTATAGACGACGATCTTTTTTCCTTTGACCTGATCCACGATCGTCGCGGACACCGCAACCCCTTGAACCGTCGGGGTTCCGATCTTGATTTCATCATCCGTCCGAAGCATCAGCACTTCGTCAAACTCGACGGTATCTCCCGCCTGACCATCAAGTTTCTCGACCTGGATAACATCCCCTTCGGAAACCTGAAATTGCTTACCACCAGTCTTTATCACGGCATACATATCCGTTTACCCTCCAAAAAATTTGCCTGTATATAGTAGATTCCAACCCGCTTGTCAAGCAATCAAACCTTAGTCACCTTTTCAACCAACAACAATAAGCGTCTTGAAAAAGTTCTTTAGAAAAGGCTAAAAAATCCTACCGACTGGATTCTTTCCAAACCGTCCTAAAAACTCGGCATATTTTTCACTTTGCCTTTCTGCCAAGCTCGACAAGTCTCTCGAGTAATTCATCCTTTATCCCAATAAATCGGGCCAAAGCTCTGTCGTTCGCTTCCTTTTCGTCCCGGTAAGAAGAAATTATGACAACGGCGGCAAGTCCCATTCGCCGGTTGAGGGCCAGAATGTGGTCGATTTTCGGGTGGATATCATATTCATTCATTTTTTTGAGGATCGTATTCCCGAACAAGGTAATAGCCTCTATGACGAGATCCTCCTCCACCTTTTTGACCACGTGAACAACACCGACCTTTGAAAGCCGTGCGAAAAACTCGGCATCGACATCATGAGAAAGGATATACTTGATGATGTCCCCCCAAACCGACTTGGCTGCAGGAACACTCACCTGATTATTCGTAAGAATATCAATAACCCTTGGTTCCTGAGCCAAAGTATCAACGATTTCATCCACAATTTCCCCGATGTGTTCCGCGACAAAAGGATAAATGGCGTGAATCAATGAAGTGTCTTTATCTGTTAATTGCAGATTTCCTAAAATTCTCTGGTAGTTTTCTTCCACTTTTTTTATTCTCCTTTTTTAAGTTTCTTCTCCATGAACCTTTTATTTAACTGAATCGGATAAAATAGTAAAGAGTCTAACTATTAATTTTAATTTTTTGCTGAGCCATTATGATTGTCATTAATACAACCGGAAAAATTTTTCTTTTTGAATCCGGCCTTCATGAGGTACAATGAAGAGCCGGAAAGACGAATAGCATTTATTTGAGGTCATCGCAAATGGTTAAGTTAATTTAACTAACTTTAGCAGACCACCCGCGTCCCCATAGAACCACCAATCACTGGCAGACAACGGAAATTGAACACCGGAACGCACTCTCAACCCTAAACAAAAGCAGCCCGGCGGAAAAGAGATTCTTCCTCCTTTTTCCGCCGAAAAACATGTCCCCTTTAAAAGTGTCTTGAAAGACCACGCGACTACTCAAATACCACAATAATTCCACAGGGTTGAAGTCCGCGCCTCTCGGAATTCTCTTCGCTTTTACCGTCTCATGGATGTGAAAAGACTGCATCCCCGCCAAAGGATTCAAAAAAATTCAAAAATTTTTTTGAATCCATAATTCCCATTAATTTCAATCAGTTCCATCCTCTTCCAAAGAGAAACGAGACGAAAAATCCCTAAAAACCATAAATTTTGGATAACAACGTGTAGTATAATAGTAGTATAATAAATAATAAGGAGGTATAAAACACATGGAAGCCACCGCTTTTATCGAAGAAGTCAGGAAAACGGGAAGTAATACGTTTGATGTTACCATATCCGTCAGTATTAGTAGTTTTCATCTCAAAGTTATAAAGAAAAACGACAAGGAAACAACACATGAAACGAAGGGGCGTTATTCCTTCGTTCTCACCGTCTTACCTCATAAGTTTCACATGGCCCCGGACAATGTTCTCGGGGAATGTATGGAAATTCGGGACAACAACGACTCGTGCAAGGGATTGACGCCCTATCAGCAGCAACAGTGGTGCGTGGGGGAGCTTACCCACCGGGTTGTCACTCATATCATTTCCGCCGAACTGATCAAACCCTTCTTCCTCGTGGATATCCCCATGTCGGACAGTGATGACACATTTCCCGCTGTAGTGGATGAGGAAACCGTATCTCCCTTCAGCGCAGTGCGGGAACGGCTGCGGAAACTCGAAAACGGCATCGAAAGCCTCATCAACCTGTTGGACGGGATGCGGGCCGTTTCGGATATTGAAGAGGACGTGTCGGGAGATCCCTTCAAAGAATTGCGTAAACAACGCATCGATGAAACCACCCAGTGCATCACACTGGAATGAAAACCGTGGGGTTAGACGGTTCATGAAACGATTTGTATAGAAAAACTATGAGCGAGAAAGGAGGAGCATATCATGGCAGAAAGGTGCAAATACGCGTGTCCATCCTGTGGTTACGAAACTTTCGTGAGCGGGGGCGAAGGTGTCCTCATGATGGCAAAGACACGGACTTATCAGTGCGACGATTGCAGGGAACTCATGGACCTTACCACGGAAGTTGTCGATCCGGAAAGCGAAAGCAGTGCCTGGCCAGACTGGATTCCCGTCGATGACATCAAATGTGCTCATTGTGGTGGTCATAACATCCGGATTTGGAACGGCCGTACCTGCCCTAAATGCGGGGCGGGGATGGTGAAAATAGAGGGTGATACCCTCATGATTGATTGAAGCATCTGGAAAATTTAATTTTTTGAGAAGAAACACCATGACCCTCAACCCCAAAGCGGAACGCCCGAAAGTCCGTGGGCAAAGCTAATTAAAAAGGCAATGTATTTGACTTGCTCGGGCGTTCCGGCTATTTTTCGAACATAAAATGAATTCGCGACTATTCCTTCAACCGGTTGAAAGGAGACGGCCATGCAATTCCTGACCAACGAGGAAAATCTTGTCCCCTTGAGAAACGCCCTTGAAACAGCGGAAAAGAGGATCTGGATCAGTTCCGCCTGGATCCGGAGCGCCACCCTCTCCAAGGTTTTCACCCCCCAGGTCATCGAGAAAATCAAGGCAAGGGAGATCGACATCAGGTTCCTCATCCGCATCGGCCGAATCGAGGATATGAAGATCACCGACGCCCGGGGGTTTTTCTTCTTCCTGGACGAGAAACTCGGCAGGGGAAAATCGACGGTTCAGGTCCGCTACACCCGGCACCTCCACGCCAAACTCAACGTTATTGACTCTTCCTTCGCCACCACCGGTTCCTTCAACCTTACCGGCGGCGGGTACGGCAACGAGGATTTCCCGGGCACCAACGAAGAGGCCGGAATCCTCCTCACCGATCCGGAAAAGGTGGAAGAAGCCGCACGCGTCTTCACCGGCATCTGGGAGAAGGCCATCCCCTTGGAAAAAGAGATCCTCGGCTTCACCATCGGGGGCGGCACGCATCGACGGGTCGGACTGGTGGCCCTTCGCAACGTCCCCGCCGGGGCCTTCCTGGAAATCTCGGAGGGCAAACTCAACGAAACCCGTGAAAACGCGCCGAGAAAATGGCTCGCGACCCTCGTCAAACCCATCGCCGGGACCCGTGATTTCTTCCAGGATACCACCCCGGAAGCGGTTACCGGTCCCCAGTCCGCCGACTACCTGGAGGCCATCGCCGAGCCCGACCCGATGGTCCGCCAGGCCCGCCTCATCGCCGCCGCCAGCGAGAAAAACGAGCCCCGCGTCCTGCTGGGAGAGATGGAAATCAAGGGGGAAATCA
>CAZKUZ010000185.1:0-8502 GCA_964556045.1 uncultured Thermodesulfobacteriota bacterium
TCCGAGAGCAGAACGGAAAGGGGCATGGCCTCCCGCTTTACAAAATCTATGAACCGGGCAAGGAAATGGGACGCTTCGTCCGAGGCGGCACCCTCTTGATCATCAACCTCCGCGGCAACCTTTTGCGAGAGGCCTCCGCCCCCCGTCGTCCGTTCCGCCGGGACACGATCCCTTCCATCCATCCCCTTTTTTTTATGTCCTGAACTAGTCTCACCCTGGACGTCCCGTGACCCGACCCGCGATTCCAGCCGCCTTATCAGGTCATTTACTGAAACCACCTGGTTCAAGTGGACCATCCTGAGCAGGGCCGATTCCAGCCCGATGCGCGCGTACTCGCTTTGAAGGACAAAGCGCTCCTTGTCATGGAAAACCTGGATCCACTGTTCGATCTGCTCAAGGGAAACGGGGCGGATCATCTCCCGCATCTCATCTATCTCCTCTTGCCCGCGCTCCATGGAAATCTCCCGGTCCCCCGCCGCCTTCAGCAGGAGAAGATCGTGGAGAAAGAGGAGGAACGAGCGGTAGAAGAAGGCAAGGTCCGTCCCCGCGTCCACCAGCTCATGAATCAGTTTCAAGAGCTCCTCGGGCTCTCTCCGGATGATCAGGCCCGTGACCCGCATCATGATCGAGGTATCCACCACGGACAAAGTGGAACGGGCGTCCTCGATGGTGATCTTTCCGTCTTCGGAGATGAGCATCAACTGGTCAAGGACCACCTCCGCGTCCCGGAGACTCCCCGTGGCCTCCCGGGCCACCAGCATCAGGGCCTTTTCATCCGCGGTGAACCCCTCCTGCTTCACGATTTTCCTGAGATGTTCCACCATCAGGTGAAAAGGAACCCGCCGAAAATCATATCTCTGGCATCGTGAGAGGATTGTCGGGGGGATCTTGTGGGGCTCCGTCGTGGCTAAAATAAAGATGACGTGCTCCGGCGGCTCCTCCAGGGTTTTCAGCAGGGCGTTAAAGGCCTCCTTCGTCAGCATGTGAACCTCATCGATGATGATGACCTTCGTGGTCAGGCTCGCCGGCAGGTACATGACCGTCTCTTTGAGCTTGCGAATTTCATCGATACCCCGGTTGGAGGCCCCATCGATCTCATGAATATCGAGGCTGGTTCCCTGGGAGATTTCCCTGCACGCGGGACACTCCCCGCACGGATTGGGGGTGGGTCCCTTCTCGCAATTCATGGCCTTGGCAAGGATCCGCGCCACGGAGGTCTTTCCCACCCCCCGCGGGCCGCAGAACAGAAGGGCGTGAGCCACACGGTTCTGTTCAATCGCGTTTTTCAGCGTCTTGGTAATAACCTGCTGGCCCACCACCTCTTCGAAGGTCTGAGGGCGCCACTTTCTTGCGAGAACGAGATAAGACATCGATTTATCCACTAAAAGGGTGAACCGACTGGATAGTCAGGCACCCCTGCGGCACACATAAGGTCCCACTACCGCTGCTTCCTTCCGGACCTGACGGGGTTTGCGGGTTTATGTTGCGCAGGACCCGACTATCCAGGCCATCCACCCTTAAGCACTCATGGCGGAGAGAGAGGGATTCGAACCCTCGGTACCCCTTATGGGGGTACACACGATTTCCAATCGTGCTCCTTCGGCCAGCTCGGACATCTCTCCCTCAAAGAACGGTTTATTATATCACACCCTTCCCGGATGTGAACCCCTAATATTGTTATGGCGGAGAGAGAGGGATTCGAACCCCCGGAGCGCGCAATGCGCTCAGTTGATTTCGAATCAACCGCCTTCGACCAGCTCGGCCATCTCTCCGCGCTGGTTATATTTTTAACATACCAGGCTCGAAGGTGTCAATTCGCGCAAGGGAAAACTCCTTCATTCCCCTGGTCCCCCTGGCCCCATTCGAAACAGCGGGCATTGCATTTCACGGGTTCCTATTATATACGAAGAAAGGAGGTTCTATGATCCGTAAGCACAAGACCCTGGGGATTTACCTCGGATTATTTTTCTTCCTTCTCCTGCTTCTCTTGGGAATCAATACCGGGGAAACCCTGGCCATCCTGGAAAAGGCGACTAAGATCTGCCTCAGCTGCATCGGGCTCGGATAGCATGGGGCGCCTCAGGAAACTTATCCAGACCGCCGCGGTCTTTCTGACCAACTCGTCCTTCGGGTTCCTCCTCACCCGAAAGATCTACCAAGGTCCCCTCAAGTCCATCTGCGTCCCTGGACTCAACTGTTACTCCTGTCCAGCGGCCACCTTCGCCTGCCCCCTCGGATCGCTTCAATTCATCTTCGCGAGCATCCGGCCCTCGCTGGCAAGTGCCCGCCTTCACGTGGGAAGCTTCATCATCGGATTCCTTGGAACGATCGGAATGCTGGCGGGAAGGTTCCCCTGCGGCTGGCTCTGCCCCTTCGGGCTTCTTCAAGAAATCCTCTACAAAATCAGGTCTCCCAAAATCAAACTCCCCAAGTTTCTGAACTACGGGAAGTACCTCTTCCTGGGACTCTTCGTCGTCATCCTTCCCCTCACGGTTCTGGACGCCTTCGGCTACGGTTCCACCTGGTTCTGTAAATACGTCTGCCCCGCCGGGACCCTGGAGGCTGGAATCCCTTTGCTGCTCATGGATCCAAGCCTCCGAAACCTCATCGGCGTCCTCTTTTATCACAAACTCGCCATCCTTATTATCCTGACGGCATTCATGGTCCTCTCCCGGCGCCCCTTTTGCAGGACCATCTGCCCCCTCGGGGCCATCTACTCCTTCTTCAACAAAATCAGTATCGTTCGGATGAAATTCATCGAGGAGAACTGCGTGCGTTGCAACCAGTGCCTAAGGGATTGCCCCATGGAGCTGAAATTCTACGAGGGGGCCAACCAGCTCAACTGTATCCGGTGTTTCAAATGCTACACCGATTCATGCCGTTATCGAGCCATCCAGATCGAAATCGTGGGACTTAAACATCCAGCTTACAAAAGGAGGATCGATGGGACCCTTGTCAAATAACTCCCGAGCCTGCCTCTTAATCTCCATCCTCTTCGCCCTTTTGGTATTTTCGGGCTGCCAGAAAAAGGAGGAAACACCCAAAAAAACACAAAAGGATCAGATCCCCATCCTGACCCCTGCGACTTTCGAGAAAACCATCCGATCCCAAAAGGGAAACGTGCTTGTCGTCAACTTCTTCACCACGTGGTGCGAGCCGTGCCGGGAAGAACTTCCCGAACTCGTTTCCCTGGCACGCAGTTACAAATCGAAGGGAGTGGTCGTCATCGGCATCAGCTTAGACAAGGGGGGCACAAAGGTCCTACGCCCCTTTCTTGAAAAGATAAAAATTCCGTACCCGATCTACCTGGGGAATCAAGCCCTCATGGACAGCCTGAAAATCCAGGCCATCCCCACGACCTATTTCTACGACAAAAAGGGAACCCGCGTCGACATCGTTCAAGGGGCCCTCACCCGCGAACGCCTCGCCAAAAAGATCGAAGCCCTGCTGAAGGCCCCCTGAAAGAACGTGTTCGTTTCTAAAAATACTCTTTGACAAGAATTTCGGCGATCTGGACCGCGTTAGTCGCCGCGCCCTTCCGGATGTTGTCGGCCACGACCCAGAGATTGATCCCTTTCTCGATCGATTCGTCTTCTCGAATCCTGCCCACGAAGGTCTCGTCCTTCCCTGCAGCGTCGATAGCTAACGGGTAGAGATTGTTCTCAGGGTCATCCACGACCACCACCCCGGGGGCCCTGGAAAGGAGATCCCGAACCTCCTCCACGCTGATCTTCTTCTTCGTCTCCACATTCACGGACTCGGAATGACCGT
This sequence comes from uncultured Thermodesulfobacteriota bacterium, assembly GCA_964556045.1. Lineage (GTDB taxonomy): Bacteria > Desulfobacterota > S145-22 > S145-22 > S145-22 > JAOZMY01. The sequence goes on from CAZKUZ010000185.1 coordinate 3,772, forward strand.
AGAAAACGGGAACACGGACCGTGGTCGCCGTAACACGGATAGAGGGATCCTCCAGGATCTTCTTCGTTTCGTTGACCATCTTCATCTCTTCCTTCGTGTAGCCGTTTTCCAAAAAGACATCGATGTGCGGCAGACAGTTGAAGGCAATCTGATGCGGATAGACCTCCGACTTGATCGGTTTGAAATTGAAGATGGAAATGGCCTGATCCTGAAGCTCCTGGATCGCCCTTTTGCCCGTTCCGGAGACAGCCTGATAGGTGGAGACCACGACCCGCTCGATACCCGCGGCATCATAAATGGGTTTCAAGGCCACGACCATCTGAATCGTGGAGCAATTGGGATTGGCAATGATTCCCCGGTTTCGATAATCGGCGATCCGCTGGGGATTCACCTCTGGGACCACCAGGGGAACATCCGGCTCCATCCGAAAGGCGCTCGAGTTATCCACCACGACCGCCCCCCGCTCGGCGGCGATGGGGGCATATTCCAGGCTCACGGAACCCCCAGCGGAAAACAGGGCCACGTCAACCCCGTCAAACGACTCCGGCGTTAGGACCTCGACCTTATGGGCCTTTCCGTGAAACAGCATGGTCGTTCCCGCGCTCCTCTCCGAGGCGAGGAGTTTCAGTTCGTTGACCGGGAAGTTTCGTTCCTGGAGCACCTCTACCATCATATTTCCAACTGCGCCCGTGGCACCTACGACCGCGACATTTACTTTACCTTCCATGAGTCCTCTCCTCCATTCTCCATCTTTTTACACTTTCCAAAATCTATTCAGCATTTGCCCTTGGGGACACAAACCTCTTTTTCACATAGGCCATCAATCCCCCATCCTGGATCAATCCCTGCATGAAAGGTGGAATGGGGGCTACGGTGAAATGTTCCCCTCCACCCTCAATCGTGATCTCTCCCTTATCCCCATCCACGTGGATGACATCTCCGTCCTTCAGTTTCTTGTAAAGTCCCTCACAGACAAAGATGGGCAACGCCATGTTGAAGGCGTTCCGGAAGAAAATCCGGGCAAAACTCTCGGCAACCACGCAGGCCACTCCCGCCGCCTTAATGGCGATGGGGGCGTGCTCTCTCGAGGAACCGCTCCCGAAATTCCTCCCGGCTACGATAATATCGCCCTTCCCAACCTTCTCCGGAAAAGTGGGATCGGCATCTTCCATGCAGTGTTTTGCAAGAGCCTCCGGGTCCGACGTGGTCAGGTAGCGCGCCGGAATAATCTGATCCGTATCCACATCGTCTCCAAAAACCCATACCCTCCCGGTAAACTTCATATTCCCTCCTTCCCCGCCACCTGTGCAGGATGCGTAATCTTCCCTCGAATTGCGCTCGCCGCCGCCACGGCGGGAGAGGAAAGATAGACCTCGCTCTTCGGATGCCCCATGCGCCCCGGAAAATTCCGGTTGGTTGTAGCCAGGGCCCGTTCCCCCTCGGCAAGGATTCCCATGTGTCCACCAAGGCAGGGGCCACATGTCGGCGTGCTCACGGCCGCTCCCGCCTCCACGAATATTTCGAGGATCCCTTCCCGCAGGGCGTTGAGATAGATCTCCTGGGTGGCCGGAAAAACGATCAGGCGCACGTCCGGATGGACCCGCTTCCCTTTAAGGATTCCCGCCGCCTCTCTGAGATCGGACAGCCGTCCGTTCGTGCAGGAGCCAATGACCACCTGGTCGATGGAGATGTCCTCCGCCTCCTCGACGGGATGCACGTTTCCCGGCAACGAGGGAAAGGCCACCTGAGGCCCGATTTTCCCCACGTCATACTCCCGCACCTCCACATATTCCGCGTCTTTGTCCGGATGGTAAACCCTCGGGGGATTCTTCGCCCTCCCGTTCAGATAGGCCCGGGTTGTATCATCCACTTCGAAAATCCCATTTTTGGCCCCCGCCTCAATGGCCATGTTGGCCATCGTGAATCGGCCATCCATGGAAAGGGCGGAAATGGCCTCCCCCGTAAACTCCATGGCCCGGTAGAGGGCGCCGTCCACCCCGATATCCCCGATCGTGTGCAGGATCAGATCCTTCCCCGAAACCCAAGGTTGCAACTTTCCGTAATAAATAAACTTCATGGTTTCGGGAACGCGGAACCAGCACTGACCCGTGGCCATGACGGCCGCCAGGTCCGTGCTCCCCACCCCGGTGGCAAAGGCCCCCAGGGCCCCGTAGGTGCAGGTATGGCTGTCCGCCCCGATCACCACGTCCCCCGCCGTCACCAGGCCCTTTTCGGGCAATAGGGCATGCTCGATCCCCATCTGTCCCACTTCAAAGTAGTTTTCGATGTCATATTTCCGAGCAAATTCCCGCATAACCTTTACCTGGGTGGCCGCCGCGATATCCTTGTTTGGAACGAAGTGATCCGGAACCAAGACGACCTTTTCCCTATCGAAAACCTCCTTAACGCCAAGGTCTTCAAAGGCCCTTATGGCCAAAGGGGCCGTCACGTCATTCCCCAGGGCGATATCGACCCTACACTGGACAATCTGTCCAGGGGCAAGGTCCTTTTCGTCACAATGATCTTCGAGAATCTTCTGCGTGAGTGTTTTTCCCATCAGGTTTTCCTTTCAGCAACTTAGGATCGTTTCGCTTCCTCTCTCCTCTTTGCTTTCTGGTATTCAAGCTTGTTCAGGGCATTGATATAGGCCTTGGCGCTCGCCACGATGATATCCGTGTGCGCCCCCTGACCCATCACGGAAATACCGTCCTCCTCCACGTGGACCGTCACCTCCCCCTGGGCGTCCGTCCCGCCCGTGATGGCGTTGACGGCGAACCGAAGGAGCTTGCTCTTGGAATGGGTCATCTTCTTGATGGTCTTCAAGGCCGCATCCACAGGACCGTCCCCGAAGTCCACGTCCCGGACCGGCTCCCCGTCGATCTCCATGGTTACGACCGCCGTGGGAATCGCGGAGGTTCCACTCACGATATTCAGATAGTCCAGCCGGTACCTATACGGGATCCGAAGCACCTCGTGCATGACGATCGCCACGATATCCTCATCATAGACCGTCTTCTTCTTGTCCGCCAGGGCCTTGAAGAGTTCGAAGGCCTTCTGTATCTGATCCGTGTTCAAATCGAACCCTAAGGATTTCAGGCGATCCCTGAATGCGTGACGTCCCGAATGTTTCCCCATGACCAGGGAGCTTTTTGGGATACCTACCGACTCCGGCGTCATAATCTCGTAGGTCAGCTTCTCCTTCAGCACCCCGTCCTGGTGAATCCCCGCCTCGTGGGCGAAGGCGTTGGCCCCCACAATCGCCTTGTTCGGCTGGACCTTCATCCCCGTGATCTGAGACACGAGCCGGCTCGTCGGATAGATCATCTTGGTATCAATGCCCGTTTCATAAGGGAACAGATCGGCGCGCGTGCGCAGGGCCATGACCACCTCCTCCATGGCCGTGTTCCCGGCACGCTCGCCAATCCCATTGATCGTGCATTCCACCTGGCGCGCCCCGTGCTGGATCGCCATGACGGAGTTCGCCGTGGCCAGTCCCAAATCGTTGTGGCAATGGACACTTAAAACGACCTTTTCAATCCCTTCCACCTCTTTCTGAATCGTGTCGAGGATATGGGCATATTCCGTGGGCACCGTGTATCCCACCGTATCCGGAATATTGATGGTCGTGGCCCCCGCCTTCAGGGCCGTTCTCACCACCTCGCAGAGAAAAGAAAGCTCTGTCCGCGTGGCATCTTCCGCGGAAAATTCCACGTCGTCCGTCATCTTCTTCGCGTAGGAAACCGCCTCGGCGATATCCCGGAGGACTTCCTCTCGGGTCATCTTCAGCTTATGCGTCAAATGAATATCCGAGGTCGCGATGAAGGTGTGGATCCTCGGATACTTGGCCGGACGAATCGCGTCCCATGCCCGGTCGATATCCTCCCTATTGGCCCTGGCCAGCCCAGCCACGACGGATCTCTCCAGGGTCTTGGCGATAGCGCGGACGGATTCATAATCCCCCTCCGAAGAAATGGGAAATCCCGCCTCGATAATATCCACCCCCATGTTCTCTAATTGCCTGGCAACCCGTATCTTCTCCTGGATATTCATGGTCGCTCCGGGGGATTGTTCGCCATCCCGCAGCGTTGTGTCAAAAATATAGATGTGCTCAGCCATCAAATTCCTCCTTCGACACCTTTTCTCCTATTATACACGAATGACTCAATAAAATCATAGATGTCTTCCCCCTCGACGAATTCCAAGCGCACGGGTACGACATAAACTCTTCGAAAGGGATGCTTTCTTTCCCATTTCACCCAGTCCTTCTCCGTGGTAATGATGGGGGTCCCCTCACCCGCCTCACTTAGGATTTCTTCAAAATCCTCCCTCGTGTAGTCATGGTGATCCGGAAAGACCGAGAATCCCGCAAGCCTCAACTTCAAGGTCTCGAGGGACTTGAGAAAAGACGTGGGACGGGCTATCCCGCAAACCCCCCATACCTCCTCGTTTCTGATTTCCTCCAACGTAACGGTCTCTCCCGACACCGCATCCCAAACACTGGACACGACCATTCTGGCCTTGAAAACGGGTGTTCCGGGTGGGCGGAAATTAAGAACGTCCGGCGGAATACGTCCATCGAACCGGCTCATAACCAGACAAGTCGCCCGTTTCACGTTCCGAGGAAACTCTCGCAACGGACCGGATGGAAGGACCCGGCCTCCTCCCAGTCCCGCCTCGGCGTCCACAAGAAGGATGTCCACGTCTCTGCGAATCCGCCGATGCTGGAAGGCG
>CAZKUZ010000186.1:0-3905 GCA_964556045.1 uncultured Thermodesulfobacteriota bacterium
GTTTGAAATGTCAGACTGGAAAGACAAAAGGGATACGTTCGAGGTAGTGGATGTCCGGAGCATCCGGGGAAATTTTCTACCCATGCTGATGGCGAAGGCGAAGAAGAAGGCGGCGGGCGAAGGCATGTGCGTGGTGCAGAGCTTCGAGCCGATCCCCCTCTACTCCGCCATGGAGGAGCTGGGATTCGAGCACGAAACGGAGAAGATGGCGGACAACGAGTACCGGGTCTATTTCTACCGGAAAGAGGCCAAGCAGCCGGATCTGCCGGGCGGGATGGACGTGCCGCTCAAGCCCACGGCGATTCTCAACTTCAAGGAGATTGCCGACGAGCTGGCCAATATCGTAGTCCCTTTCTGGAAGCTCATCTGGGAGCGTGAGAACCCCGCTATCGACCAGAGGACGCGGTTTCTCCTCTCCCTCGCCAACGGGGTCGGCGGGGGCCGCTTCCGCCAGGCCACGCGGGAGCTGATCAAGGCCTACTCCTTCGGGGTAACGACAGATGTCCTGGACGAGCTCTTCGAGCTGTTCGTCTGGAATCAGGGTGTGGGAACCTTCGCCTCCGAGATCGGGCCTTCCCCCCTTTTCGGCGCCTACAAGCTGATCAAAAAGTTGGAGGCCAAGGGCGTGGAACGTTCCGACATCGTCAAGGAGCTCGTCGAAAAATTCGGCGAGAAGAACCCCGACGTGGGAACGATGTACCGGATAAGAGGCTGAGATCCACCCTTGAGTTTTTGTGGGATTGAGGGTAGGTTTTTGGTAAAAGGTAAAAGGTAAAAGGTGAAGGTGGAAACTTTCCTTCACCATGATTGGCCATTGGCTGAAAAAGGGAGAGGATGATGGAGATACCGGGAAATTTTTTGACGTCCGGGATGGGGGTGCTGCCCCATACCGATCTGGAGAAAGGGTTGGCGCTGGCCATGAGCGTGGATATCCCCTTTTGGCCGCAGCTCCCCAAGATGCGTTACGAGGAGGACATGTACGCCCAGGTGGCACACCGTTTCCCTGGGTCTAACATCAACATAGAAAAGCGGAAAGTGGAATTCAACCAGGCGACCTTTTACGAGGACCTGGAGACCTACCTCTTCAAGGTGGACGATCCCCACTTCTTCCAGCTCACCCCCGAGGCTTCGCTGGTTTTCCACCTCTTTCTCGAACAAGACCTGTCGAAATATCCGGCCATTCGGGGTCAGATGGAGGGGCCTATCAGCTTCGGGCTGGTGGTCCACGACGAGAATGACCAGCCGATTCTCTACATCGACGAGGTGCGCCAGATCCTCTTCGACTTCGTGGCAAGGAAGGTCAACGCCCAGCTGGATCAGCTCGTGGAGAAGAATCCGAATGCCTTCATGTTCATCGACGAGCCGGGATTGCAGTTCATCTTTTCCGCCCTTTCCGGTTACGGTGACATCCAGGCCAAAGACGAGATGAACGAGATGTTCTCGCAGATCAAGGGAAAACGAGGCATTCATCTCTGCGGGAACCCCGGCTGGGGATTTCTCCTCGACCTGGATATCGACATCCTTTCGTTCAACGCCTACGATCGGGGCGATGTCTTCGTGGGATACGCCGACCGTATCAAGGCCTTCCTCGACAAGGGCGGTGTCATCGCCTGGGGAATTGTCCCGGTGGTCTATGAGGATTTCAATAAGGAATCGTTCGATTCCCTCTACAAGAAGATCGTGGGGATTCTGGACGACCTGGCGACCAAGGGGATCGGACGGGATCTGATTCGAGAGCGATCCCTCCTCATGCCCGCGACCTGTTCCCTTGTCAACCCGGACGGGGACGCGACGGTGGAAAACGGCTACAAGCTGCTCCGCGAGATCTCGGAAAAGTTGAAGGCGGAGTATCGCTGAAACTTAGGGATGAACAGAAATCTCGGCGTCTATGGTGTATTTCCATAGGCGCCTTTTTTGTTTTGTTTGTGCTATGTCCTTGCCCCCGCCTGGGGTCAGGGAAGGGTCGCCATATTATTTTTCTTGACAAGCCCCGGGAGTTTGTTATAATTTGCACAAAGTATGATGGAGAAGGGTAAGGTAGGTAGGAATCGTGTCGGTGAATACCTGTATTTTGCCAATTTAATGAACGTTTAAATAAAAAAAGGAGGCAGTGTATGGATTTTGAATTTGATGAAGAATTACAGGCAATGCGGGACATGGCCCGGAACTTCGCGGAACGAAAGATTCGGCCTACCATGGAAGAGGATGAGAAAGAACACCGATTCCGCAGGGAAATCGTGGAGGATATGGCTCGCCAGGGATTTTTCGGATGTATCGCCCCGGAAGAGTATGATGGGAACGATGCCGGCTTCATGGGTGCCACGGTCATGTGTGAAGAGATTGCCCGGGTCAGCCCTTCCTGGGGATTGCCGTTCAACCTTCAGATGATGGGGATGCAGACAGTCCTTATGAATTATGGAACGGACGAGCAAAAGGCCGCTTTTTATCCCGGCCTTGTCAGCGCGAAAAAATTGGGTGCTTTTGCCATCACGGAACCCAACAGCGGATCGGACGTGGCGGGGATGGGGACCACAGCGACGGAAACGGAGGGTGGGTTCCTCCTGAACGGGACGAAAACGTGGATCTCAGGGATTCCCGTTGCCGACGTGGCCGTGACGTTTGCCTACACGGATAAGAGCAAAAAGCATCGTGGTATCACCGCTTTCCTTATCGAAGACATGCACGCGGAAGGCATCGAGCAGATCGCCATTGAGACCAAACTTGGCCTTTACTGTGCTCCGACCGGTGAGATTACCTTTCAGGATGCCTTTGTGCCCAAGAAGAATGTGGTCGGCGAGTTGGGACAAGGCTTCAAGATCTGTATGAATATGCTGGATAACACGCGTCTCAGCTCGGCTTCACGGGCTGTGGGTGTGGGTCAGGCCCTGATTGAGTACTGTGTCCAGTATGCCAATGAGCGGACTCAGTTTGGTCAGCCCATCGGCAAGTTCCAGATGATCCAGGATCAGATAGCCGATATGTATATTGAACATGAGGCGGCTAAACTGCTGGTCTACCGTTCCGCCTGGGAAAAGGACAAGCAGTGGCGCGAGACGGGAAAGGTCTTCAAGACAACCTTGAATACCTCCGTGGCGAAGCTGTATGCGGCCGAGGCGGCCTCTCACGCGGCCAACCTGGCCATGAAGATCTACGGATCCTACGGCTTTTCCACGGAATATCCTATTGAACGGTATTACAGGGATTCCAAGACGTATCAGATCGTGGAGGGAACCAGCAACATCCAGAAGGTCATCATCGCGGGGTTTGCCCTGGGATATAGAAAGTAAAAAATAAAATCAACCTAAAATTTGTCCGGAGGGGGAGGAATCTCCCCCTGCGGATTACTGTTGCCTGAAAAGAAGAGGGACATCATGAAATTAAAGGGGAAAGTTGCGGTTGTCACGGGGAGTAGCCGGGGCGTGGGACGTTCCGTCGCCCTGGCTTTTGGCCGTGAAGGGGCCAATGTGGTGGTAAACTATTCCAGGAGCGAAGGCGCAGCCAAAGAGGTGGTCTCCCAAATCGAAAGCATGGGCCAGAAGGCCATCGCGGTCAGGGCCGATGTGGCCAAAAGAGACGACGCCCAGGCCTTGCTCAAGGCGGCAGGGGATGCCTTCGGAAAAGTGGATATCCTGGTCAATAACGCGGGGATTACCCGTCCCGCCATGATGCACAAGATGACGGAGGAACAGTGGGACGAGGTAGTGGATCTCCACATGAAGGGGACCTTTCTCTGCGCCCAGGCGGCCTATCCCTATTTCAAGGAGCAGCAGTCCGGCAGAATCATCAACGTCACCTCCGTGGCAGGAATCGTCGGAACCGTGGGACAGATCAACTACAGTGCCGCGAAGGGGGGGATTATCTCCATGACCAAATCGATGGCGAGGGAACTGGCCCGCTATCAGGTC
>CAZKUZ010000187.1:0-2339 GCA_964556045.1 uncultured Thermodesulfobacteriota bacterium
CCGACCGTGTTGAATCGCCCGTTTGATCAAGCGGTTGGGAAGCTGGGTATTGACGCCGACGAGGGTCGAGGGAAGCTGGATGATTTCCAGGGTATAGGCGGTTTTTCGTCCCGGCTTCTCCGGCCGGGAAAGGTAGACGGGGTTCCCCTCCTCGATCAGGCCCATCATGCTCCCGGAGTTGGGACAGTGAGCGACCGCTGTTTCCCCGTTTTCCAGCTTCACGTCCACAAGAAACCGCTTGTAGCGACGGATGAGTGTTCCTTGAACAAGGGAAGGCCAGGTGGCGGCGTCGGGGGGGATGGATGTCATGGTTCTATGAGGCCTTGCCGCGCCACTGCTGCCGCAATCCCAGGGAGATAAAGTAGAAGATCATGAAGATGGTGAAGACGGCGGCGGGGAGGGCGGCCGTCTTTCCGAAAAGCACGAGTCCGATTCCCGCGGCGGTTCCCGCGTTCTTCTGGGTCCCCAGGAGATTGATACTGACGCGAAGGGATCTCTCGATCTTCAGGAGGTGACAGAGGAAATCGATCAGCGCTCCAAGGACGAAGGTTCCGATAAAGCAGAGAAGGATGACCGGCAGGACGAATCTGAAATCCGTGAAGAAGACGTTTCGATTGAGGCCGATAATGGTATAGATGACCACGAAGAATCCCCAGTTGGTGATGAGGCCTTTATAGGGGAGGATGCGGGTGTCGATTCCCTTCCAGGCGAGGATTCGGGAGAGCACGATGGGGGCGATAACCAGCTCGGCGAGGATGAGGAGAATCTTGGCGGGATGGATGAGCGTGGCTCCCAGGATGGCAAGACAGATCAGCGGGGTCAAGATCAGGCCGCTGAGATATCCCCCAACGGTTGCGATGAGGGAAAAGGTGGTGTCTCCTTTGAGAAGCCCCGTGAAGGGGATGACGGCGACGGCGGGAGGCACGGCGGCCACGAGCACGATGCCCGTCCATAACGTGGTATCGGAGACCAGCCATCTTCCGAGCCCTATGAGGAGTCCCCCTTGGACGACGAAACTCATCAGGATGCCCCAGGCCATGGGACGGAATATGACGCGGGGGTTTTTGAACAGGCTGGTGGGGATACCCAAGGTGGAAACGGTCATGATGACGGCCAGGGCGGGCAAAACGGCCTGCCGGGTCCAGACGGCTCCCCGCCCCAGAAAGAATCCGAGGCCGATGGCCAAGAGGAAGATGAAATCCCGGTTTTTGAAAAGTCTGATCACGACTGCACTATAAAGGACACGAACGTATCCGTAAAGAAGGGGAGGGTGAGGGCGCGGCGATGGGACTCAGGAGATCTTCCGCATCCAGAAGGCGACGAATCCGTCTTTCCCGAAGGCGAGGTTGACCAGCTGCCACCCCCTTTTCCCGCGCTCGTTCAAGAGCGCCTCGAGATGTTTTACCTGGTCTCCTTGAACCGATTCGGCGCTGCAGGTCCCCGACTCGGAACAGAAATAGACGAGGTCTTTGAACGATTCCAAGGAGTGGCGGGTGATTTCGTATTCGTAACGATCCATTTGGGAAGGCCTCCTGCCGGGTTCAAGCTCTTTCACGGAAACCGATTGGAATTTCCGGATGAACCGGCTGATATACCGTTGAAATCTATTTTTTGATCAGGGTGAGATGGGGTTTCCCCACACGCGGGGCCGGGTTTTTTTTGAGGTTCCCCTGTTTGCGCTGTTCTTCCAGCCGCTTGATGTTGTCGTTGAACATGTTGTTTTTCGTGATGACGGAATTGATGATGAAATAGATGATGACGGCGCGTTCCCAGTCTTTCGTGGCGTCGAAGTGTTGGAGACGCGTGTGGTACTTTGCCCTGAGCGTGGAGAGGGAGGCCTCGTCCAGGGCGAGGATCTGATCGGCTATCTTTTCGAGGACCTTTTCAATCATCTTGCGTTTCCCTTTCCATTAAAAAATATGACGCAGTAGCGTCAAAAAGTCAAGTATCGCGGTGAAAGGACTTACAGCATGGCCTCGGCGAAGTCTTCCGCGCTGAAATCCTGGAGGTCTTCCGGCTTTTCCCCGACGCCGATCAGGTAGATGGGAAGATGGAACTGATCCGCGATCTGGAGGAGGATGCCGCCCTTGGCCGTGCTGTCCAGTTTCGTCATGATGAGTCCCGTCAGGCCGATGGCCTCGTGGAACATCTTCGTCTGAGAGACGGCGTTCTGGCCGTTGGTGGCGTCGAGGACCAGGAGCTTTTCATGGGGGGCGCCCGGCATGACCTTGTCCGCGACCCGGCACATCTTTTTCAGCTCCTCCATGAGGTTCTTCTTCGTGTGGAGGCGTCCCGCCGTGTCCACGAGGACGAAATCGGCGAGCCGGTGCTGGGCGGAC
>CAZKUZ010000188.1:0-2929 GCA_964556045.1 uncultured Thermodesulfobacteriota bacterium
CGAAAAAGCTCTCTTCCGCGGGCTTGCGGCCTAAAGCCGAAAAATTGATTGATATCTTGCGGAACAACCCTTACCAATCGCCGCCCCCCTTTGAAATGCTCTTAGGTGATTTGGCGGGTGCTTTTTCCCGTAGAATAAACATTCATCACCGGCTGATTTATCAAATTCTCGATGACGTAAAGACGGTAAAGGTCATACGGATGTGGACACGTTACGAATAAAACCCCTGGACGAAAGATACCTCTCGCCCACGATGGAGTCGAGAAGAAAAGATAAAAGAGAGACATCCTACCGTCCGAAATCAACAAAAAGAAACTCGTAAAGTCAATCTGTTAGGATTTATCGATAGTGTCAAGAATTTTCCCTCTTTTTAAGCGGGAGACAGTGCTTTTCCGGAGGGAAGCGGTTTGACATTGTCGATTGAATTGTTTAGACTGGTCTAAAACCAGTTGGAGGGGTTTTATGGATCGTGTAGGCGCGTATGAGGCGAAGACCCATCTGCCCAAGCTGCTTGAAAAGGTCTCAAAAGGCGAGGAGATTATTATCACCAGGCACGGTATTCCAGTGGCTGTATTATCTCCTTATGACAACAGGAATAGATATGCGTCTTCTGAAATTATTGATCGGCTGAAGCAGTTTAGAAAGGACAAGAAACTGCGCGGCCTGGATTTGAAAGCAATGATTGAATCAGGCAGGGATTAAATGAGGCACGCGGTTGTCATTGATAATTCCGTGGTGATGTCATGGTGTTTCGCCGATGAGGCCAACCAATACGCGGATGATGTCTTGGAGTCTTTAAAATATGCCCGTGCGGCAGTTCCGAGCATATGGCCTCTCGAGGTAGGAAATGTCCTGGTGGTCGCGGAGAGAAAGGGGAGATTAAGATATAGTGATTGTATTCAGTTTTGGGAATTGCTTTCCGAGCTACCGATTGATGTGGAACAGCAACTATCTGAAAAGATGACGAGGAATATTTACGGCCTGGCACGTGAGACTCTGTTGTCCATGTATGATGCTTCGTATCTGGAGTTGGCGATACGGAAAAGTTTGCCTTTGGCGACGTTGGACAAGGCGTTGCTGCGGGCAGCCAAGGAATTCAAAGTTGAGATTTACAGAAAAGACTGACCGATTCTCTGGGGATGCCTAATCCATCTTGACTATTCACGTTTCTAAGTTTATACTTATAAATATAAACTTGGATGGAGGCATGGTGTGAAAGCTACGGCAAAGGATCTGAGGTTTCACGCGAAAGAACTGCTTGAGTCCGTCAGGCGCGGCGAAGAAGTTGTCATCACGTACAGGGGTAAGCCCTGCGCGAAACTGGTTCCCATTTCCGATCAGGGGAATAAAAAACAGGATAACGATCTTTTTGGTATTTGGCGGGATTATGACGTCGTTAAAGATGTGGAGGGGTATGTTCGGACCCTGAGAAGGGGTAGATTTCAGTGATTATCGATACAAACGTGCTTATTTGGTACATGCGGGGCAACGAAAGGGCCTATCAATTTATCGAGAAACTCTCTTCATTTAATATTTCCGTTGTCACTTATATGGAACTTGTTCAGGGAATGAGAAATAAAAACGAGTTAAATAGCCTTCGAAAGGCCCTGAATGCCTGGAACGCGAAGGTTCTTTATATTTCGGAGGAGATATCTGCCAAGGCCATGTTTTTGGTGGAACACCATTACCTAAGTCATTCTGTCCGGCTTGCGGATGCGTTAATTGGAGCTACGGCGATTCATTATGGTCTTCCCCTGGTTACGGCAAATGACAAACATTATAAAATAATCAAGGGTCTCAAAGTCCAAAAATTCAGGCCTTGATCGTGATGAATGATTGTATCGTTTTTTGCTTCCTTGCGGGATCTTCCCGCCCGGAACTTTTCCTTCCCTTTCCCGCTTCAGCTTGCGATTTCCTTTAATGCCCCCGCAATGACACGGGCCGTGTTTTCCCAGGTGAAGGTTCGGGCCCGTTGCACGGCCGCTTCCCGCCTTTCCGACGGGGGAGGGGAGGTCAGGGTTTTATCGAGGGCGGCGGCGATGGCGTCAGGCTCATTGGGATCGCAGTAGGTCAAAAAGTCTCCCCCGATTTCCCGGAACGAGGGGCAGTTCCCGCATACCACGGGGGTGCCGCAGGCCATGGCTTCCAGGACCGGCATGCCGAATCCCTCGTAGAAGGAGGGATAGACAAAGATGCGGGCGTGGCTCATCAGGACAGGAAGGTCGTCCTGGTCCACGTAGCCCGGATGAACAACTCCCTTGATGCCGCCCCGGAGGGCGCGGGACAGGCGGGGAAGATCGCCCCAGCCCCGTTTCCCGACGAGAACGAGGGGCGGTTTTTCCCGGTCTCCCCATTGTTCGTAGGCCGCGAGGAGGGGTTCGATCCCCTTTCGCGGTTCCAGGGTGCCGACAAAGAGGAGATATTCTCTGGGGAGACGGTATTTTGCCCGGGTCTTTTCAAATTCGTCCTCGTCCGCGCGGGGACGGAAAAGGGCGGGGTCCACTCCCGGTCGGGCGACACGGATTTTTTTCGGTGGGATGCGATAAACCTCCGAAATCTCGTTCCGGGAGAATTCGGAAATGGTCAGGATTGATTTGGCCTTTTCCAGGGAAGGGGGAACGAACCGGGTGAGAAAACGCTGATTTTTCGCCTCCGCCTTGTCGGGATACCGCAGATAGGAGAGGTCGTAGACGATCAGGGCGGAAGGTTTCCCCCCTGTGGGGTAGGCGACGAAGTTCGGGAAAAGGTAAACGTCCCCGTTCCCGGAGAAGAGGTGGAAGGGAAGGGGAACCCCCAGCTTCAGACCGGCCTCCAGCGCCTTCCTGGGAAACAGGGTGTGAAGCCTGACCGTGACATTCCCGCCGGTCATCCCTTCGGGGATTCGTTCGCTTTTCAGGAAACGAAAGAGGATCAGGCGGATGTCATCGTC
>CAZKUZ010000189.1:0-3875 GCA_964556045.1 uncultured Thermodesulfobacteriota bacterium
GGCATACCTGAGCGAAAAAGACGGATACGGCAGAAAAAATTCGGTCTTAATCGTTGAAAAACCGTGACGAAACGCGTGGTGAAACGTATATTAAATGAGAAAGATGTATGCGCCGAAAAAAAGAAAAGGTCATGAAGGAAACCTTCCTGCATGAACGGGAACGAAGAAAATCGCATCATCTCCGAGATCCTGAACGGAGACACCGGAGGGTACGCGATCCTGGTCAAGCGTTATCAGAAACAGATCTTCAACCTGATGATACGCCTGACCTCAAATGAGGAGGACGCCTTGGACCTGACGCAGGAAACCTTCATCAAGGCCTACAACAACCTGGAGAAGTTCAAGCCTTCGGGGCGCTTCTTCCCATGGCTCTACACGATCGGGATGAACATCGGGCGGGATTTTCTCCGGAAGAAAAAGACGCGGCTCAACAAGTCGGAGGAAATTTACGAAACGAAAAAGACGATTTACGGAGACGATTTCGAGGAGAAAAACGCCATCGGCAAAATAGACGCCCAACTGGTTCAAAAGGCGATGAATCACTTGCCCATCGATTACAGAGAGGCCCTCTATCTCCGCTACCACGAGGGAATGCCCGTTAAGGAAATCGCGGAGAGCTTGAATATTTCCGTCAGCGGCGCCAAAATGAGAATCCACAGGGGGCTGTCAAAACTCCGGGAAATCATAACGGAGAAGACATCATGAAGGAAAACAGAGAACAAGACACTTTCGAGAAGATGGAAGAGGAATCGAGGATCCTCGCGAGCCTCATCGCCGAGATCCCCGATCGCGAACCACCTGAATCCCTCGTGGAATCCATCATGTCGGAGCTGAAACCCAAGAGGGCCCCCTGGTGGAAAAGGCTGAAAATGCGGTTCTACCTCCCCCTTTCCATCACCCCCGTCAAACTGGTTCCGGTCGGGGCTGCCCTGGTCCTCTTTCTCGCCTTCTCCTTCTACTTCGGTGTCACCATAGGAACCAAAAAGGCCGTGAAAGTCGCGGCGCAGAACGCCTACAATGCCCAAAACACCACGACGGTTCTCTTCACCCTGAAAGATCCGCGCGCCAAGAAGGTTTATGTCATCGGTTCCTTCAACCGCTGGTCTCCCAAGGGATACGAAATGCGCTACGACAAGAAGCACGGCGTCTGGACGCTGGCGGTTAAACTTCCCGAGGGCCAATACGAGTATGCCTTTCTGCTCAACGGGAAAACGATCGTGCCGGACCCCAACGCCCTGATGCAAAGGGACGACGGATTCGGAAACAAAAATTCAATCCTTATTGTTGAGAGAGATAATGGGAACAAAAGCCAATCATAAAAGACGTCTGGGCTTTACAATATGTTACGCCTTTCTCCTTCTTCTGCTTCTTGCCGTCACCGCCACCGCTTCCTCTCAGCCAGGCCTCACGAAAGCCATCGATCATGCAAGAAAATCGGGGGTTCCGGAAACCACCTTGAACCAGCTCCTCGCCCTCGGTTACCAGTACAATTTAAAGCCATCCGTGGTTGAAGGGTTCATCAATATCTTTGCAGAGGCAAGCAGACAAAGCCTTCCGATAGAGCCGATGCTTGTTAAGACCAAAGAAGGACTGGTAAAAAGGGTCCCTCCAAAGCGGATTCAACACGTGCTGGCACGGGAAATCTCCCATGAGCTTTTCGTGCGCAGCATCGCCTTCAAGGCCTTGAACAGGTGGGGCCAATCCAAAAAAGAGCTGTCTCCTGACCTTCTGGTGCGAATCAGTAAAACCCTACGCATGGGGATCACAAAGAGTGAAATGCGATACTTTTTCGCCCACGCCCCGAAGGCCCCCATGGCCCAGGTCGCCAACGCCCTTGAGTTTCTTGCCGCCTTGAAGCAGGCCTCCCTGAACCCCCAAGTAGCCACTCAGCTCGTCCTTTCCGGCCTCAAAAAGGGATTTTTCGCAAGAACAGCCTGGCAGGTCCCCATCATGGTCAAAACTGCCCGGCACAGAAATATCTCGGAAGAGAAGATTGCGACCGCCGTCAGGGATGTCGTGAGTGGAAAAGTGAATGTCGCCACGGCCAGCAAGAGTCTCGGGCTGGACCCTGCCAGCCTTGCCCAGGGCCCTCAATTCTCTGCGGCTTCCCACGGAAGCAAGGGAATGGAAGGAGAAAAAGAGACATCGGGCAGGTCCCACGGAAAAACAGGAATCGAGAACGAGGGTTCCCATGAGGCAGGCGGTCACGGCGGGGGAGAGTTCGGCGGTGATCACGGGGGTGAGGCCGGTGGAGAGCACGGGGGCGGTGAGCATGGTGGTGGAGACTCCGGTGGCGGCGGCGAACACGGGGGCGGTGATTCCGGCGGAGGCGGTGAGCATGGCGGCGGCTCTGGTGGCGGTGACTCCGGTGGCGGCGGTGAGCATGGCGGCGGACACGGTGGTGGCGACGGTGGCGGCGGCGGAGGTGGCGGTGACGGCGGCCACTAAGGCCCCGTTTCCCCGTTCATAAATCACCCCTTTTTCAATCATTCCTGAAAATATCCCCTCAATCCTGTGACCTTTCCATTCCTCCACGCGTATATTGGACAAACAAACGCAAAGGAGGATTTAAGATGAAACGAGCAGGATTGATTTTGGCAGTAGCGGGTGCAACTCTCTTCTTAATCGCGGGAATGACCTGGAACCCCACCCCATCAGCGAGTTTCGCAAGCGCCAACGGTTCTTTCATGATCGCGCGCGGTGGCGGCGGTCATGGCGGCGGCATGGGTGGGGAAGCCGGCGGTATGGGAGGCGAATCTGGCGGCATGGGTGCGGACAGCGGAGGCATGGGAGGCCATGACGCAGGAGCCGGCATGGGCGCGGACAGCGGTGGCACGGGAGGCCATGACGCAGGAGCCGGCATGGGCGCCGAGGGCATGGGAAGCGGCGCCGGTCAGGGAACAGGCCATGGAAACGGCCCCGGGCATGGCATCGGTCATTCGGGACACGCCTCAGGTGCCGACGCCGGTGATGGATACGGAAACGGCCCTGGAATGGGTGTCGGCAACACCGGATACGGACCGGGTTACGGGGCGGATGTGTCCGATGGATATGTCGGCTAAATCTTCATGGGTTACTTCCCCACAGCACGGGGACAGGAACTTTAGTTCCTGCCCCCGTTTTTTCTATCCCACAACGCGGAGGATTTCTTCCGCCAAATCCTTTTTCAATGTTCCCTTCCTCAACCCTACTTCCACGTTGAGTTTGGCAAGGGCCTTATAGGAATCCAGGAGATCCGGAAGAACCCGACTGATCGCTTGCACATGACTCTCTACCACCCCGACATCCCCTCGGGCGATGGGACCGGTGAGGGCCTTGACGGGTCCCAGAGCCCCGATATTGTTCAGGCTCCCCTTGATGAGGGGCATCAACGCCTCGAGCCCTCCCTCGCGGTCGATGCCGATCGCCTCGTAAAACCGGAGGCTCATGTCGATGATGGAGACGAAGAAGTTGGACGCGATGACGGCCGCGGCATGGTAAATCGGTTTGTCCTCGGTTTTGATGGTCATGATCTGTCCCTTCAGCGAAAGGGCCAGCTCTTTCGCCGCCTCGACTGCTTCCTCGTCTCCCTCCAGGCAGAAATAGGATCCTCCAAGGGTTTTGATGGCCACGTCCACATCGGCAAAGCTCTGCAAGGGGTGCATGGAGCCGATAAAGGCCCCTTTTTCCTTTGCGGGCGAGAGGATGGTCGAAGGCAAGGACCCGCTCACATGAAGGACAATCTGCCCTTCTCGGAATCCTTCTCTTTCCGCGATTGCCTCACATGCCGTTTCTATCGCGTCATCCCGGGTTGTGATGAGCACGATCTCGGCCTTGCGTGTCAGCTCTGCAGGAACATCTCCAAACTCCGGGGGCGGATCAAGACGGCCCGCGGC
>CAZKUZ010000190.1:0-2900 GCA_964556045.1 uncultured Thermodesulfobacteriota bacterium
CGGTGGAGGATGGACCCGTCCGGGGCGGTGACCTGGCTCCGGCCGGTGAAGGTGAGTTCCCCGTGGGGGCGCTTTTCGGTTCCGATGCGATTGGCCGTGACGGCGAAGACGCGGTTTTCGAGGCACCGCGTGGTCATGGCCTGCTGGCAGTAGGGCAGGACGAGGTTGGAGGGATGGCAGAGAAGTTCCGCGCCCTGCAGGGCCAGCACCCGGGCGACCTCCGGAAAGACCCAGTCGAAGCAGACCATCATGCCGACTTTGACGCCGCGCACGTCAATAACGGACAGGGGGAGATTCCCCGGATTGAAACAGTCCTTTTCGGTGTTGAAGAGGTGGAGTTTCCGGTAGGTGGACACAAGCCCTTCGGGGCCGATCAAAAAGGCGCTGTTGTAGACCTTGCTTCCTTCCTTTTCCGCGAAGCCGGTCACGAGGTGGAAGTTATTGCGCCGGCAGAGGGCGGTCAGAGAGTTAAGGGTAGGGGAGGATGCCGGATCCTCCGCCAGGGAGATGGCCTCGCTTCGGTCTTTGAAGAAATATCCCGTGAAGGCCAGTTCCGGCAGGACGAGAATGTCCGCTTCAACCCCGTTCAACGCGTCTATCACCTTCTCGAGGTTCGCCCCTGTTTCCCCGAATCGGGGATGAAACTGGTAGAAGCCGACACGGATGATGCGGGATGCCATGTCCGTTTCTTAGCAGCAGGGCCTTTCCCTGTCAACGGAGGTCCCGATATCGGTGATATTGCCGTGTTGACAGGGAGAAAGGGGCGTGTTACTTGATAGTATCCTTGTAATTAGGAGCCTAAACAATTGAAAGGGAGTGAATACATGCGTGAGAGCCTCGGAGAGGAGGTACTGGAGAAGTTGAAGCGGGAGTTTCCTTACAGTGATACGGAGTTTTTGATGACGTTTATCCGGGTTATTCACCTTCAGCATGCCGTTCCTATTCTTTTTGACCAGTATTTTTCGAAGATGGGCCTGTCCAAGGCTCGTTTCATGGTGTTGATTCAGCTGTTCTTGCGGGGAGGAAAGGGGGGGCTGGGGATTTCTGAAATCAATAGCTTTTATGGTGTCAGCTCCGCAACCATGACGGGTATTGTGGATACCCTGGAGCGGGAAGGATACGTGGTGCGTACCCACAGCCGCGAGGATCGGCGGCGGGTGATTTTGAAGCTGACGAAGCAAGGGCAGTTGTTCATGAGGCGGTTCATTCCCGTTCACTCTTCCAATCTGAGGAATATGATGCAATCCTTTTCCAACGAGGATTTGAAGGACCTGATGCGACTGAATGAACGGCTGGTGGAGAGCATCGAGGGTTTTCTCTCTTCGGACCGCTTGAAGGTTCCGGAAGCGGGATACGGGGATTGAATGAGTCATCACGCGGAAAAAGATTCGGGAAAACGAGAGACAACCATTCACGGGTTCAGCTGGGTTCTTGTTTTCGTTTTTCTATTGGCAGGGGTGTGGGGCTGTTCCTTGGCGCCACCGATGAAAAAGATCGAGGTTCCGGGGACGTCCCGCGGGGCGTTTTCGGGGGACAAGACAGGGCTGCCCTTCGCGGACTCCGCGTGGTGGACTACCTTTGGGGACGAAAATCTCGTCGATCTCGTGCGCTATACCCTGAAGCAATCCCCCGACGCGCGGCACGCCCTGCTCAACGTGGAGGCCTTTCGCCAGCAGGTGATCATCGCCCAAGCGCCGCTTCTGCCCGGGGTTGATTTCAGGGGGGATGTAGGGCGAAGTCGCCAGCCGGTCATTGACAGGAGGGGGGACCGGAAGGGTGAGGAGTTCAACAATTTCGGTCTCTTGCTGACGGCCTCCTACGAGGTGGATCTCTGGAAGAAGATTGCCAACTCGGCGGAGGCGGCCCGCCTGGCCCTCTTGTCTTCCCGCGAAAACCTGCGAACGGTTTACCAGACCCTGACGGCAAACGTGGCCCGTCTCTACTTCGAGATTTCAGAGCTGGAAGCCGAACTGCCTTTCTGGGAACAGCTTCTGAAGGTGACGAAACTGCAGGCGGACGACGCCCAGCGAGGGTATTTCAACGGGATTATGGACGGGAATACCTATCTCTCGATCCAGCAGCGGGAAGAGAAGGCGCGGCAAGACCTCTACGCGAACCGCCGAAAGCTCTCGGTGCTGCGTTTCGGCCTGAATACCCTCATGGGAAAGGAGCCGGCGGCGCCCCTTTCCGTGTCATCCTTTTCCAATTTCGAGAAGGGGCTCGCCCCGGTGCCGGCGGGGCTGCCCTCAGAGCTCCTAAAGCGTCGCCCGGACGTCCGGGTCGCCGAGTTGCGGGTGCGCCAGGCCTTGTTGAACATCGGGATCAAGAAGGCGGCGCTGCTCCCCACGTTGACGTTGACGGCCAACGGGGGTTACCGGAGCCCGGAACTTTCCGACCTGACGAGCGGGCCCTCCAAGGTCTGGGCCCTTTTGGGGGGATTGGTGCAGCCGGTTTTTCACCGGGGGGCCAAGAAAGCCGCGGTGAAGAAGGCGGAGATCGAGGCGCAGATGGCGGTGGAGACGTATCGCAAGGTGGCCTTGAACGCCTTTCGGGAGGTGGAATCCGCCCTGGCCGTCTACGAGGAACTGACGCGCCAGTTGGAGCAGGAACGGCAGGCCTATCGAAACGAGCGGATTGTCTATCGCAGGGTCCATACCGGCTACCTTTCCGGAACACGGTCGTTCCAGGAGTTCCTGTCCGCGAAGATTTCCCTCCTGAGCCGCAGGATCATCGTGTTCCGCCTTTACCTCAGGCTTCTGGAGAACCGGATCCAGCTCTTCACGGCCCTGGGGGGAGGGCTTGAGGAGCTCACGAAAATTTCAGGGGTTGGTCATGAGTAAATTCTTTAAGGTTATTCTCCCGATTATTCTTATCGCTGGGGCCGTCACGTCTGTTTATCT
>CAZKUZ010000191.1:0-2334 GCA_964556045.1 uncultured Thermodesulfobacteriota bacterium
CCCGGCACGCCCATCTGGCTGGGAGGCGTTTACGCCACCCTCCTCCCGGGACACGCCCGTTCGGTCTGCCGGCCCGACCGAGTCATCAAAGGCCCCTTTACCTCCCTCCTTATGAAAGAGATCATCGATCTTTTAGGCCCCTCTCCCTCGCCAACCCATGAAACCCAAGGACTGCCTTTCTGGGAAGGATACAAGACCCTGCGCTTTCTCTGCATCCGTTCGAGCCACGGTTGCCCGTTTCGCTGCCCGTACTGCGCCTCCAACCTCCTCAATCCGCGCTTTATAGAACAACCAATCAACCGCCTCTCCAGCGACATCGCCAGGCTCCACCGGATGTTCGGAGTCCGGGATTTTGCCTTCTACGACGATGCCCTTTTGGTCAACGCCCCCACGAGGCTCATCCCCTTATTGAAAGACCTCCTGGATCGGGGGCTTTCTCTTCGGTTTCACACCCCCAACGGTATCCACGTCCGACTGGTCACCAGGGAAATCGCGGGGCTCATGAAGGCAAGCGGGTTCCACACCCTGAGGCTCAGCCTGGAAACGATTCACCCGGAGAGGCAGCGCCGTCTGGGCTCGAAGGTCACGCTGAAGGAATTTGATCGCGCGCTCTCCCACCTCTTCAACGCGGGCTTCACGCACGAAGACATCAAGGTCTATCTCCTCGTCGGCCTTCCCGGTCAAACCTTCGAGGAGGTAAAGGCCGGCGTCGCCGCTGTTCTGGAACAGGGGGTTCGCCCGTCCCTCGCGGAATACTCCCCCATCCCCGGCACCTCACTCTGGGAAGAAGCGCTCAAGGTCTCACCCTATCCCCTCGCGGAAGAGCCCTTGACCCACAACAACGTTCTCCTTCCCTGCGGGGGAACTGAAATTACGAAAGAAAAATTGGACGATCTTAAACGGTGGGTTCAGGAATCCGCCGGCCTACACTCTCCGGAAGACGGAACCGTGAAATCGGAACCTCTTTCTCAGGAAAAAGCGGACGAGGAACATCCCTGACAAGAATCCGCCGATATGGGCGAACCACGCCACGTTGCTTTTGCTGAACACGCTCAAGAGCTGAAAAACGAACCAGAATCCCAGGATGACCATCGCGGGGACCTGGATAACGGTCACGAAAAAGAAGAGAAAGATGAGGGTATGGACCCTCGCCCAGGGATACAAAACGAAATAGGCCCCGAGGACCCCTGAAATGGCACCGCTGGCCCCGATCATGGGCACCGTGGTGTTGGGCATCAGGATAATATGGACCGCGCTTGCCATGACCCCCGTGAAGAGGTAGAAAATGATAAACCGCACATGCCCCATGGCGTCTTCCACGTTGTTTCCAAAAATCCAAAGGTAGAGCATGTTTCCCAGAAGGTGAAGGATTCCCCCGTGCATGAACATGGCGGCGAACAGATTTAAAATGAGCGGATGAGACACGTAAGGCGGGATATCGACGGCATGGGTAAATTCATACGGGATGATTCCCATCCTCATAACGAGGGCCTGATTTCCCTGCGGCCCGAGGGCGAGCTGATAGATGAAAACGATGACGTTCAACGCGATCAGGGCAATCGTCACGTAAGGCGTCAGCTCCGTGGGGTTATCGTCTCTGATCGGGATCACTTTCTGCCTCCTCTCTCCGCTCTATATACCTTAAGCAGGGGCATGAACACAATACGCGACTCAAAAGTCTCAGGATTTAGCTTAAAAGGGTTTTGGAGAAATGACAGGAACGGTTCAGGACCGATGGTAGGGTACGACTTGACAACATCCGGCAAATGTGCCATAAAAACGCCGCGATCGACCTCTTTTGGCGTGAAATCTAAACCGAGGCCGATAAATAAATTATGGGAAATTAGGAGGAACCTGTCCCCGGCCTTATATCCAACATCACTTGCCAAGTCATGATGTTTTTGTTCCTTTAACACAGATTATGCACCTTATCGAAAAATCGGAGGAATACCAAAAAGGCAAATGTCTCCAAAGACATTCCCGGAAATCCTCATTTCCGGAAAAATACTCACCACATAGGGGGAACCTATGGCAAAAGTAGCCAAACAAGCCAAGGAAGGGAAAACCACAAAGGCAACGACCAAGCGTCGAAAAACCGTTGCGATCGATGTTTACAAGGCGTGGTGCAAGGGCTGCGGCATCTGCGTGGCCTTCTGCCCCAAAGGGGTCCTGGCCCAAGACGAAGAGGGACACGCGTATGCCAAGAACCTCGATGCCTGCATCGCCTGCATGCAGTGCGAATTGAGATGTCCGGATTTCGCCATCACGGTCATCACGGAAGATCGCCTGAATGCAGGGAAAGGAGGATCCGCCCATGGGTAATACCAACCAACC
>CAZKUZ010000192.1:0-3391 GCA_964556045.1 uncultured Thermodesulfobacteriota bacterium
GAAATCGCCAAGGAGGCCACGGCAAAGGGCCACGAGATCCTCATGCACCTCCCCATGGAACCTGAGGGATATCCCGGCGACGGCAAAGACCCGGGACCAGGGGCCCTCTACGTCAAGATGACGCCGGAGGAAATCGTCCAGCAACTCAACAAAGATCTCGACCAGATTCCGGAGATCTGCGGCATCAACAATCATATGGGTTCCCGGTTTACCAGCTATCCGGAAGGGATGAAGGCCGTCATGGAGGTGCTGAAAAAGAGAAAAAAGTTTTTCCTGGACAGTAAAACCGCTTCCAGCTCGGTGGGGTTCAGGATCGCCAGGGAAGAAGGGATTCCGACCATCAAGCGTGATGTCTTCCTGGACAACGTCAGGGACATAAAAAAAATCAGGGAGCAATTCGAACGCCTGGTTGAGAACGCTAAAAGGCGGGGTTATGCGGTCGGGATCGGACATCCCCACAGGGTTACCTACCTGGCGCTCAAGAAGGTTATCCCAGAATATCAGAAGGAAGGAATCGAGTTCGTCTACATGTCCTCTTTAGTCCGCTAAGGCCTCAAACTTGGCCTTCAGCGCCTTCTCCACGTTTCCCGGGACCAATCCCTTGACACTCCCGCCGAGCATGGCAACTTCCTTGATCGTCCGGGAGCTCACGAAAAAATAGTCCTTGGCCGTCATCATGAAAAAGGTATCGAAGTTCTCATTCAAATGGCGGTTGATGGAGGCCATGTGGAACTCGTATTCAAAATCGGAGGTGGCGCGAAGCCCTCGGATGATGACATTCCCCCCCACCCGTTCCACATAATCCACGAGAAGCCCCTCGAAGCTGTCAACGGTAATCCCTTCAAGGTCTTTGGTAGCCTCGCGTATCAAGGCCTTTCTTTCTTCAAGGGTAAAGAGACCCTGCTTGTCAATGTTGTGGGCGACGGCCACCACCACATGGTCAAAAACCCCCAGACCCCGCTGGATGATATCGAGATGCCCATAGGTAATCGGGTCGAAAGAACCAGGATAAATCGCTTTTATCATCATTCACGCCTCACTTTCTTTGGGAAGGATTAAGGGGTTGAAGGATATGGATCTTGGAACTACCGTACGTTTTTTCCTTAACCTCAACCAATCCCTCAGGGATCGTGTCAATATCCGATGTCTTCCCCCTCTCCAACACGATCCAGCCCTCTTTTTTCACGATACCAGTTACGGAAAGAGACTTCAATATGGGCATAACGTCCATTTGGTATGGGGGATCCATCAGCACGATATCGAACCGAACGCCAGCCAGTTGAAACTGCTTGAGCGCCCTCTGGGCCGTGGTGCAAAGGATGGGATCCCGGCGATACTGCGAGAGAGCGAGGAGATTGTCTCTCAAGATCCTGCACACCGCCTTGTCATATTCGACGAAGAAGATCTGCCCCGCCCCCCGGCTTTTGGCCTCAAGACCCAGCAGGCCACTTCCCGAAAAAAGATCCAAGACAACCGCCCCAAGGATCCTGCTGCCAATCATGTTGAAGATGGCCTCACGCACCATGGAACGCGTGGGACGCACCTTGTCGCCTTTCGGTATCTTGACCAATCGCCCCTTGTATTCCCCGCCCGTGATACGGATCATGTCCCGTCCCTCGCAAAGATGCCTATCCTTTCAAGATAAGCCAGCATCCTCTCGGGGTGTGACCCCCTCCAGTAAATCTTCTTACAACTCGGGCAAATCCTAAAAACGGTATGGGTTTGATAGATATAATCCGGGACCCTGTCCTTTACGGACTCCTTCGGGATCTCGAATAGAGGCTCGTTACAGCGGATACACCGACTCCCCACCTTCTGCAGGTCGATCTCAGAACCAAAATGTTCCTTGAACCAGGTCAGTTGCTCCTCGATACGGTCGAACGGGACAAACTGTATCATCTTCGATCCATTGGTTCTCATTTTTCGCTTCGTCAGGAAAACCCCATCTGGCCCCATCTCTCTCTCCGACTGAACAAAGGACGTATCAAACCCAAGATAACGCAACCACTTTCCAAGCCTGAGGACAGTGGAGTCGACAAAAAATTTCTTGGGATTTCCGGCATTCATCAAAAAACGCCCTCAAACCGCTCTTAAGACATTTGGATCGTCATTATCACCTTCGATCACATCGTCAGTAAGGCGCTTAATAAACCTGTAAGAACCTGGATTCGCTCGTTTTTATTTAATTGATAAGGCGGCTGTTTTCAAGAATTCTTTTGACATCACCCCAGAAAACGGTTCCCTCTTTCAAGGCCTTATAAATAAACTCTTTAAGCTTGGGATGAATCATCTCATAGATTTTCAGCGTTTTCTCCTTAACCGGCAAATCCATCAACGCGTACTCCCTCACTTCGTGAGTAATCGGCAGGATCTCGAAGAAAGATACCGTATTTTGATACCCGGTCTGATTACACTTTTTACATCCCACCGGCCTGTAAAGAGGCACTTCCAAGAAAAGGTCTTCAGGGAGAGTGGAAAAACTCTCGGGATCGGTTTCCTGTTTACAGAAAGGGCACAAAGCAGGCACCGGCTGTTGAAAGATAATAACATTCGTGTTCAGAAAAGAGAATGTGGGATCTTCACCGACCTTAAACAGAGACTCAACGGCACGAACCATCGATTCCTTCACCATAGCTCCATAGATCCTCGGGATCCTTAAAACCATGCTCAAAACCTCTTCCAGGATTCTGGGCGTCTTGATATCATCAATCATCAAAACATCGACATCGAGGGAAGAGGTCTCATACAGGGCCTCAAGGATCTCTTCGCTCGTGAAATCTTTCGTCTCGATCTGCAGGAAGTGTTCATTCTTGAAGTAGATTTCCCGTTCAAAGGTAATAACGTTGTCGTTCTTCAGGTTCATGTTTGTCAAAAGACAAGACATAGTTCTCGGGATAACATCCTG
The DNA here is from genome assembly GCA_964556045.1 of uncultured Thermodesulfobacteriota bacterium. Lineage (GTDB taxonomy): Bacteria > Desulfobacterota > S145-22 > S145-22 > S145-22 > JAOZMY01. The sequence goes on from CAZKUZ010000192.1 coordinate 2,906, forward strand.
ACTAGGCGTCACGATAAGAACCATGCCGGGAAGAATCTGCGTGCGGTTCCGGACAAGATTGATCTGGCCCTCTGTCATCCCCAAATCGTCCAGGGTCAGGAACTCTCCAAGCCCCCTGAAGGGATGCAAGATAATCCTCTCTCCCGTAAACCCCTTAATAATGGTCAAACGATAGGTAATCTTCTCTTCCCTTACCTCATACTCGAACCGCCCCTTGGTGATCAGCCCTCCGTTGTTCCCGTGGATACCTGCCAACATCTTTAACTGGTTCAACAAAATCTCATGCCACTCCGGAGAACCCCGGAATTTGACGAAAAGTTTATCTCCAAGGCGAAACTTGACGAGAAATTCGTTGCCCTCAATATCGAAATGAATGGAGGGAGTCCCCTCCAGTTCAGCCGAGATAAGAATAAAATTCAGAAATTCCTTTCCAGAAACGTCTTCGATACAGCGCTTAAGCTGGGAATGCTCAAAATAATCCGACCA
>CAZKUZ010000193.1:0-1994 GCA_964556045.1 uncultured Thermodesulfobacteriota bacterium
CCCGATGTTCTGGTAACGCTCCGGATATTTCAGAAATTCGATAATCTCTTTCAGCTCTTCTTTCGCCTCGTCCTGGCCGGCCACATCCTCGAACGTGACCCCCGTCTCCTTTTCTTCATAGATCTTCGCCTTGCTCTTGCCGATGGAAAGGAGACCCGGGCCTCCCTGCCCCATCTTTCTGAAGATCACGGACCAGAGTCCGAACAAGAGAATCAAGGGCAAGACCCAGGAAAAGAAAAATTCAGACAGCCACTTGTTCTCCAGCTTGGCCGCGAAGCGCACATTATGGGACAGGAGAAAGGATATGAGCTGGGGATCCTGCACCCGGACGGAGGTGATAATCTGATGCTTTTTCATCTTCCACTTCGGGATTTTCCCCGATTTTTCCAGCTCCTCCACATACTCCTTGGTGGGAGTCGCGGTGATCAGCTTGTCGGAGAGAAGAACCTTCTCTATCTTCCCCTTTTTGACAAGGTTTATGAAATCACTGTAAGGCACCGTTTCCACGTTGGGCCCATACAAGACACCCTGGATGAAAAACATCACCAGGAAAGCAAAGATAATATACCATAGGGAAAAATGCGTCCGCTTATCCACTTATTCCTCCTTAAATTTTTTACCTTTCAAACCAGTCCACTTCGATGAAGACGACCAAGAGATGACGTCTCCCCCCAGGCCCGGCAAAGGGAACCCTGAGAACCGTTCCATCTTCAACCATAGCGGGAATCCTTACCCGAACGGGGAAATAATCCACGTGTCCCCCTGTTCCATTACAGGCCGGGCACGTGAACAACCCTACCTCTCCGCTTCCCTCACAAAAGGGGCATGGCTCTTCCACGGGAACCTTGAGATCGATCTCTCCGCCGTTACGCGCCTCATTCCCGCTCAGACGGAGGCTGACCCGATGGGAAACTTCCCCCGCCGCCCCTCCGCCTCTTCGGGTGAACGAGCTCCATCGATCCATCCAGGCAAAAAGATCTTCAAAGGGCGAAGTCATCCATGCGTATCCTTCGCGAGAATATTCCCCACCCTGTCTTACAGAACCTTGCATAGACCCCCTCTTGCTCGCCTTATCGTATTCCCTTCTCTTCTCTTCATCCCCAAGGGTTTCATACGCCTCTTGGATGTCATAAAAGCGTTTTTTGTCAAAACTCCCCTTGTTTACATCGGGATGCAGCCGCTTGACTGCATCCCGATAAGCCTTCTTGATGGTTTCCGTCGAATCCGTTCTATTCACGCCAAGGATCTTGTAATAATCTTTGGTCATTGTTCACGGATCTATTTCCCCTCACCCTTTTCCGGCTGCACAACGATATAGAGGGCGCCTTCGCCACGACGCACCAGGAAGAGATAGCCACCTTCCGATTTCTCGGAGAGGGCCTCCTCGAAGGCCTTAAGGCTGGTTACCTTCTTCCGATTGACCTCGACGATGACGTCGTTCTTCCTCAATCCCGCCTCGTAAGCCGGGCTGTCCCGCTCCACATCCACGACCAGGATTCCCTCTTTGACCTTCAATCCGAGACGTTTGGCGAGCTCCGGTGTCAACTCCTGGATCTCGAAACCCAACTCCTCCGGGGCCTTGGAGGTGACTTCCTCGCCACCCTCTTCCTTCTCCTTCCTCGTGCCGACCTTAACGGTCTTGATGACGGTTTTCCCGTCGCGCACGATTTCCACATCCACTTTCTTCCCAACCTTCGTCTGGCTCACGATGAGAGCGAGCTCGTGACTGGAGCGCACGGTTTTCCCGTCGAATTTGACGATGACGTCCCCCTGCTTGATGCCCCCTTTCTCCGCCGGGCTGTCGCTGAAAACCTTGGAAACGAGGACACCTTTTTGGTCATCCTTGAGGCCGAACTTCTTCGCAAGCTCCGGCGTGATGTCCTGGATATAAACTCCGAGCCATCCCCGGACCACATGCCCCGTTTTCTTCAACTGGGGAACGATCCTCTTCGCCATGTTGATGGGAATGGCAAAACCGATTCCCTGGCCCGACG
>CAZKUZ010000194.1:0-12303 GCA_964556045.1 uncultured Thermodesulfobacteriota bacterium
AGGGGGGAGGTAACGGATCCGGTAGCCCTTAGAACTTGGTTCATGACCTTTAGAACCTGTTGCGCCTCGGCGTGGGTGTCGAAGGATTCATAGAAATGGATGTCAGGTGTCTTCGCGGCGGAGGTGTCGTTCTCGACGCTCACGGGTTTGACACCCCAAAACGATCCGTCCATCCAGGTGTCGTAAAGGCGATAGGGGTTGGTGACGGGATGACGTCCCCTCAGGTCGGTATGGAAGAGGACCGTGGTCTTGCGGTGTTTGAAGAGATAGAGGAAAACCGTCTTTTGAGCTTCCGTCAACAGGGAAAACCCGGCCAGGACGAAGGAGCCGGAAAGCTCATCCTTGCGGGCGGCCAGGCGTCGGTAGATGTCCCCTCGATAGGTCAGGTTCTTCTCATCCATGATCCGGCGATAAGCCGCGTAGAGGGTATCGAGGCTGAGCAGGATCTCGCGCGCCTCTTGGACCACCTCCTCGATGTATTGGAGGGGGGCCACGGAAGGGATGAGGTGCTGGTCGAACTCGTCGAACAGATCGGAGAGATGGAGACACCAGGGAAAGACGTGCTCCACGCTTCCCCCAAGCCGTTGGTAGAGTTGAGAGTGTTCTTTCAGAATGTCGTGGAGCGTGAAATACCGGTCGATCTCCAACTGAAAGGTGGGGGGAGGGTCTGAGAGGGCGTACACGGCCTCCTTCGCGAAGTCTTCCAGGGCGGCCGCCTTCACGCGCAGCAGAAGGGGGGAAGGCAGGCGTTTTTCGAAGAAGCGGACGGCCCGGCGGTTGGGGAAGAGGACCGTGATTCGTTCTTCGCTTCCCAGGCGCTTTTCCACTTGAGAGACCACCGAGGCGATGAAGTCTTCCGAGACATCGACGGCGAAGAGCTCAGACATATCGGGTCGCTCCCGTTTCGAGGTAGTAGAGGATTCCCTTGGGCCTTTGCGCCACGCCGAGGGATCTTAGGATTCGAAGGTAGCGCTTGACCTGGAGGAGGTGGGTTGCCTCTTCTCTGCCCGTCTTGAATTCCAAGACAAAAAGTTCGTCCCTTCGGCGGACCAGCCGATCGATCCGGATAATCTCACCCCGGTCCGAGACGAGCTCCTTTTCCGTCCAGGCCTCGTCCACGTTGGTGAAGTAGGCGTTCAGGTCACGGAGAGCCGACGCGACGAGCCTGACCAGGGACGCGGTGGTTTTCTCGTCGAGCGAGAGTCCCATTTGGCGGATGGCCCTGAAAACCGCCCGCCGGGCGGTCTCTTCGGGAGAAGCGGTGTCGGGGAGGATTCGGAGGGTGCTCAGGGCGGCGTGGGCGATGTTTCCCGTAAGGCGGGCGTGTGCGTCCAGCCACGTCTCTTCCGAGGCCTCCGGGGCCAGGCGCAGGTGAGAGCGGACGGCCTCTGCGCGGGGAAGGGGGATTTCCCTTTCGGCGGGGGTGGTCTTCTCCGGCGGGGACGTTTTTCGGGGAGGACGGGGATTCCCCAGGGCAAACAGGGTTTCGTTTGGCTTGAGATATCCGTGATGGGTAGTGAGCTGGCGAAAGATCTCTCCCATGCCTTGGCCTTGGGTTTTGGGGGGGACGAGGAGGTAAAGGGCCTCTCTCGCGCGGGTCACCGCCACGTAGAAGAGGTTGAAGTTCTCGATAAAGGTTTTTCTGTAGATCTCCCGCTTTCGTTCTTCGGCGCGGGGGTTGTATTGGCAAAGGGTTTTAGAGAGCCTTGCGTATTGACCCGGCGCCACTTCAAAGATTTCCCCGTAGCTTTGGGGCCTCATGGCCCAGTTGGCAAAGGGAAGAATGACCGAATCCGCCTCGAGCCCCTTTGCCTTGTGGATGGTCATGAGCCTGAGGGCGTCCGGCGTTTCGGGAAGGACGAGGTGCGTCTCATCGGTGCTTTCGTAAAAGGTCTCGATCATCTCCCCCAGGTGATAAGATCCCTTGTGTTCCTGCAGAAGGACCTGTTCCAGGAGACGGTCCAAAAGGGGGAGACTGCCCGGGAACCTTTCGGGAATCTCAAAGTGGGCCAGGATCTCACGGGTCAGCTCGTACGGGCTCAGGCGAGCGGCGAGGGATCTCAAGGGCGCGAGGTACCGAGCATCCAAGTCGGCATGGGCGGAACGAAAAAAGGTCTCGAAAGAGACTCCCCCGGGAAAGCGGGCCAGGATCTCAGCCGCTTCTTGGTCGGAAAGGACGCCGAAGAGACGGTCGTGCACGAGGGCGTGGAGGTAGAGGTCAGGGCTGGAGCGGGCGAGGTAGGAGAGGAGGTTGAGAATGGACTTGATGGGGGGGAGGTTGAACAGCTTGAGGGACTGTTCCGTGACAAAGGGAACCGCGTCCGGGTATTCGAAGAGCCATCCGGCGATGGTTTCGATCTCTTCATTTTTTCTCGCGAGGATGAGGATGTCCCGGTCCGGATAACTTTGTCTCGCCTCTTTCAAGACCTGGAAGAAGGCCTCCTTGACGGGTTGAAGGGGATCCACGCCTTCCTGGTCGTCGTCTGAGAAGAATCGAGCCAGGATATAGCCGCCTTCGCCGGCGTCCCGCGGCTCCTGGCGGCTGTTTTTGTAAACCTCTTTTAGATCGGGCAGGTAGGACGGGTCTTTTATGGAATCACCAAGGGCGGGGCCGAACGCCTTGGCGTCGAAGAGACGGTTGAAGAAGTTGACGAGGGTTCGACGGGAGCGCCAGTTGGTTTGGAGGTGTTTGGTCCGGCGGTGGCCGTTCCAGGCGGGAGGCATGACGAAATAGGCCTTTTCCATGAGGGTGTAATCACCGCCCCGCCATCCGTAGATGGCCTGTTTCGTATCTCCCACGTAGAGGAGGGTCCCCCCCTCGGAGAGGCTGTTTTCGATCAAGGGGGTCATGCCGTTCCACTGGCTCTGGGACGTGTCTTGGAACTCGTCGATGAGGTAGTGGACGTAGCGTTCCCCAAGTTTGCAGAAGGCGGCGGGCACCGAAAGGGTGGCGTCTTTCGTCAAGAGGTCCTGGACCTTCTCGGGTAGCCTTGACCCGTCGAAGAGGTTCAGTTCCTTGTAGAGCCGGGCCTCTTCCTTCTGGGTTAGCTTGAATGCCTCCAGGACCCGAAGGAACCGGTTGATCTCAAAGCGGGTGAAGAAGCGGGCCAGGCCCTGACGGATGGCTTCAAGGCGTTCAGCCAAGGCGGGCAGCTCGGGACAGGCGCGGTTTTTCCTCACCAGCGTGTCCATGCTCCGGCCGTCGACGATCCAATTGGGGAATTTTCTCTCTGTGAGATTCTCCAAGTGTTTTTGGGGCTTCACCGATCCGGCATTGAAACAGCGGCGGGCCTCCTGGATCTTGAGGAGATCGATATAAAACGCCTCTACCTGGGCGCGGAGCGATTCCCACTCCTGCCTTTCGTCGAAACGAAAAGTGGGATCGGGGGTTAAACGGTCTGGATGAATCCCCTGGCCTCTCAGTTTGGAAAGGGCCTGGCGTATCATTCTTTCCGCGTCGAAGCCCCCCGAACGCTCCACGGTGAGAAGGTGATCCAGAAGGGAGAGAAAGGCGGGAAGCATCTCCTCTTCCTTCTCCATGAGGCGGTCCAGCGTGAGTTCGTAAAGCTGACGAGGATTGAAGTTCAAATCGTAATCCGGGAGACGGCCCGCCTCGATGGCGAATGCCTTGAGGATGGCGTTCATGAAGGCATCAATCGTCATCACGTTGAAGTCGGAGAAGTTCTCGATGATATGAAAAAGGACCCTTTCGGCCTCCTGCCGGGAGATGGAAAACCCATCGGGTGTTTTTCCCCTGATGGCGATGTCTTTGAGGATGAGGAGGATGCGTTCCTTCATCTCCGCGGCGGCCTTGTTGGTAAAGGTGATGGCGAGGATCGCGGAGATCCCGTTAGGTTGGATTCCCGGGGAGGTTCTTTGGAGGCAGACATCGTGACGGAGATCTTTTCTGCCATTGGGTGACGTGCTAAAGATATCGTGGATGAGATTGAGATACCGGATGGAGAGGTGATATGTCTTCCCAGAGCCGGCGGAGGCCTCGATGCGGATGATCCCCGGTGCGTTCATGCACGATTTTTAACGCGTTCTCACGCGGAGGTCAACGTCAGGATCGGAATGGGGTTGTTTTTGACAATTCCGTGGAATCCTTGTAAAAAGAGGGGTAGTTCTTACGGTAAAGGCGGCCATGCAAAAAGTTACCACGAGCGTTGAAGACTACATTGAGGCGATCTACGAGATTACCCGTAACGGTAAGGGTGCGCGTGTCAAGGATATCGCCGAGAAATTAGGGGTGACCTACCCCAGCATCTCCGGGATTTTGAAGAAGCTCGTCGAAATGGGCCTGGTAACGCACCAGCGGTATGGAAACGTTGAGCTGACCCCGGAGGGGGAGAAGCTCGGGAGGGATATCGCGGAACGGCATCAGATTCTCTTCGATTTCATGCACCGCATCCTTAAGGTTCCCAAAGAGACGGCCCAGGAAGACGCCTGCGGCATGGAACATTCCATGAGTCCCGAGACGCGGGATGCCTTCCTCAGTTTTATCCGGTTTGTCCAGACCTGTCCGAAGGGCGTGCCCTCCTGGCTCAAGAATTACTACTACTTTCGGGAGCATGGGGAGCGCGCGGAGGCGTGCGAAGAACCCCATAAGAAGCACCGCAGATAAATCCACGTCAGCCGAGCCCTATGAGGCGACCTCCCTGGAAGAAGATGAAACTCACGATCCACGCCAGGACGGTGGTGTAGCTGGCGCTGAACAGGGTCCATTTCCAGCTGTTGAGCTCCCTGCGTATCACCCCGATGGTGGCGATGCAGGGGAGATAGATCAGGGAAAAGACCATGAAGACATAGGCGGTGAGCGGCGTCATGTGTTTCCTGAGGCTTTCCATGAGTTTCTTGCTTTCGTTTCGCGCCTCTCCCACCTGGTAGATGACCCCCATGGTTCCCACGACGATCTCCTTGGCCACCAGACCGGAGATGAGGGCGATGGTGTTCCGCCAGTCAAATCCCAAGGGCTGCAGGATCGGCGACACGAAGCGTCCGAGGCGTCCCGCGTAGCTGTTGGCGGACTTCTCCGCGGCCATTTTCGCCGAGAGTTCCTCGACGATCCGTTGGTGCCGCGCCATTTCACTTTGGTATGACCGAAAGAGAGGGAGTGTGCCGGGAAACTTGGCTTCGATTTCTGTCAAGGTCTTGTCCCGTTTCTGGATGAGATCTCCGAGGGAGCACTGTTTTTTGACCCGTTCCGTGCTTTCTTCCCGGAACGAATCCATGATTTTCTTGTAGGATTTGAAGGGGAGATAGGACGGAAGCTGTTCGGGGGGCACATTCACGGACTGCGCGATTCGGGAGAGAACGCCCTTGTGGCGCGCGGCCTCCTGTTGGAGGAGGCGGTTGTAATTCTCCGTGAGGGAGGGGTTTGTGGGGTAGCTGCTGAGAAACCAGATGATCATGGACCCCGCGAGGATAACGGTCCCGGCCTTTTGAACATACATGGCGCCGCGGTCCCACATGTGGATCATCAGCCCCTTAAAAGTTGGGAGCCGATAGGGGGGCAGTTCCATGACGAACGGGGCCGATTCTCCCGGAAAGAGGACCACCCGGAAGATCCTCGCCATGATAATAGCCAAGACGATGCCGAGCAGGTAGATGGAAAAGACCACGTTCCCCGCGTGTTTCGGGAAAAAGGCTCCCGCGAAAAGGACGTAGATGGGGAGCCGCGCGCTGCACGACATGAGGGTGACCACGAGGATGGTGATAACCCGGTCCTTATTGTTCTCGAGGACACGCGTGGCCATGACGGCGGGGACGTTGCACCCGAACCCAATGACCATGGGAATGAACGATTTGCCGTGAAGCCCGAAGAAGTGCATCACGCGGTCGGAGATGAAGGCGGCTCGGGCCATGTAGCCCGTGTCCTCCAGGAGGGCGATGATGAGAAAAAGGATGAGGATGTTGGGGAGAAAGACCAGGACACTTCCGACGCCGCCGATGATACCATCCACCACGAGGGAGCGGAGCCAGGGGAGGGTAATCCACTGGGCGAAGAGGTCTCCCAGAAGGTTGAATCCCGCCTCGATCCAGTGCATGGGGATCTCCCCCAGGGTAAAGGTGAGTTGGAAGGATCCCCAGATGATCAGGATGAAGAAGGGAATACCCAGGATGCGGCTGGTCAGGACCTTGTCGATCTGGTCCGTCATGCTGATACGGTCCTTGATCGTGATCTTGACGGCCTCGCGGAACGCCCCGCTGGCGAACCCGTACCGCTGGTCGGCGATGAGCGTTTCGGGGTCGTCCCCGAGGATTTTGGTGATCCGTTGAATTTCCCTGTCGACTATGGTGAAGAGCGAGTCTTCTTCCACCCTCTTCTTGCATTTCTTGATGATCTCCTCGTCCTGTTCCAGGAGTTTCAGGGCGAGCCACCGGGGGGGATACTTCTCGATAAACGTTTCCGGCAGGCGAGAGATCAACGCCCTTTCAATATTTTGGATGGCGCTTTCGATCTCCTTCCGATATTTGGGGGTTCTCGGAGCCACGCGGATTTTTCCCTCCAGGATTTCCTGGACCTTTTTCAGAAGCTCGTCGGTTCCGGCTCCCTTTGAGGCCACCATGGGGATGACGGGAACCCCGAGGAGTTTTTCGAGGGTGGAAAGTTTGATTTTGAACCCCTTCTTCTCGGCTTCATCCATCATGTTCAGGGCGAGAATGAGGGGGACTCCCAATTCGAGGAGTTGCGTGGTGAGGTAGAGGTTCCGCTCGAGGTTCGTGGCATCCACAATGTTGATAACCACGTGGGGACGCTCCTTGAGGATGAAGTCCCTCGTGACAACCTCTTCCAGGGAATAGGCGGTGAGGCTGTAGATGCCGGGGAGATCGATGATATTGAACTCGAGGCCGTTGTATTCGACCTTTCCCTCTTTCTTTTCAACCGTGACGCCGGGCCAGTTTCCCACGTGCTGTTTCGCGCCGGTCAAGGCGTTGAAGAGGGTGGTTTTCCCGGAGTTGGGATTCCCGGCGATGCAGAGGGTGTAGGTTTGGTCAGCCATTTAAGAGGTCACTTCGATCAGAACGTTCTGAGCCTCGTCCTTTCGAATGCTCACGTGACATCCCTTGACGAGGATGTCCACGGGGTCTCCGAGGGGGGCCTCCTTTTCCAATTCCACGGGCGTTCCCGACACGAACCCCATGTCCATGAGCCGCCGGCGAATGGGACCGCGGACCTTCATTTTTCGGATGATTCCCCGCTCGCCGGGGAGGAGTTCGCTGAGGGGTTTCAGATTGTTACTTCCCATTGTCTCTCACGATGATACGGTAGGCGATTCCCCGTCCTAAGGCGAAGCGCGCCTCGCCGACCTGAACGACGATCCTTCCCCTTCCAAACGAGGAGAGGAGTTTTACCCTGGCCCCCGGGTAGATGGCCATGTCCATGAGTCGGCGTCTCATGCCTTCTCCCCCCTTGATATGGACGACTTCCACATCTTTACCGAACGGGGCGAAGGGAAGGGGAATTTCGTCATTTTTTTTCCTGTCCATCTCTTTAAGTTAGGCACCTTTAACTTTATGTGCCTATTAATATAGTTTCCGGCGCGGATTTGTCAAGGGGAATTTTCAGGACAAAGTCCGGATGTTTGTATTTTTAGAAAACCAAGGGGGTGAAACCCCGCTTGATATGCTCGGAAATGACGGTTCCCACGTAGACCACGTTTAGGCCGAGGTCGGCGAGATCCTCCGAAAGGCCTTCCTGATCAGCGATGTATTTGCACGTTAGGGGGGTGGCCCCGTAGGTTATGAGGGTTTTCAGGTATTCCTGGATTTCCGGGTCTTTAAGGGAAAGACGCTGGCTGGGGCCGAAAACGATGACTTTTACCTCTGACATCCAGGTATGTTTCATGGCGTTCGTGGCGTACATCAGGCCCGTTATGACTTTTTCCCTGTCCGATGAGGAGAGGATGACGAGAACCTTGTCTTGCATGCGAACTCCTTTTTTTGTTTAGAAAGCGGGTAGATCGCGGATATTTCGGAGCGCCGGAAGGGGGTTTCCCCCCGTTGCTATGATCCGCTGATCTGGATTCGCTCGATTGAAGCGGCCCTTCCAGTTTCCGGGTCTATTTTGACCAGGGCGCCGGAAATGACGGTGCGGCCCTTTGCCACCTCGAATTTTGAGGGCATCTGCGTGAGGAATCGATGAAGCACCACGTCTTTCTTCATCCCAATAACCGAGTCCGCCGGACCCGTCATCCCCAGATCGCTGATATAGGCCGTTCCGCCGGGAAGGATAGTCTCGTCCGCCGTCTGGACGTGGGTGTGGGTGCCGACCACGGCGCTGACCCGTCCGTCCAGGTACCATCCCAGGGCGATCTTTTCGGAAGTGGCCTCCGCGTGGAAGTCGACCAGGGCGATCTTCCCGTCGAATTCTTCAAGGATTTTATCGACGGTTTTGAAAGGGCATTCCAGGCTCTTCATGAAAACCCTGCCTTCGAGGTTGACGACAAGGACCTTTTGGCCGCGGACGGTGTGGTGGACCCACCCCTTTCCCGGCACGTTCTCCGGATAATTTGCGGGACGCAGGAGTTTCTCGGAAGAGTCCAGGATGGGGTAGATCTCTTTTTTGCTCCAGATGTGATTCCCCGACGTGATGACATCGATGCCGAGGTCGAGAAGTTCATGGTAGGTCTTGGACGTCATGCCCATCCCGCCGGCCGCGTTCTCCCCGTTGGCCACGACGAAGTCGATTTCGTATTCCTTCCGCCAGCCGGGCAGCCACTGCTTTAGGGCACCCCTCCCCGGACGTCCTACGATGTCCCCGATAAAAAGGACCCGAAGTGCAGAAGCATCACTTGGCATAGCCGACGGAGTGGAGCTCGCGGATCACCATGACCTTGATTTGTCCGGGATACGTGAGCTTTTTTTCGATCTGTTTGGCGATGTCGTTGCAGAGCACCACGGCCCGGTCGTCGTCGACCTCGTCGCTCTTCACCATGACCCGAAGTTCCCGCCCCGCCTGGATAGCGTAGGCCTTCTCCACGCCCTTGAATCCCTTCGCGATGTTCTCCAGGTCCTGGAGACGTCGGACGTAGCTTTCGAAGAGCTCCAGTCTTGCCCCGGGACGCGCGCCGGAAAGGGCGTCGGCCGCCTGAACGAGGTGATCCAGGATGGTTTGCGGTTTTTCCTCGTTGTGGTGCGAGGCGATGGCGTGGACGATTTCGGGGGTTTCCCCGTATCTCCGGGCGAGGTCGGCGCCGATCTTGGCGTGGGACCCTTCTACCTCGTGATCGACCGCCTTCCCGATATCGTGGAGAAGCCCGGCCCTTCGGGCGAGTTTCGTGTCCAAGTTCAGCTCGGCTGCCATGAGGCCACAGAGAAACGCCACCTCGATGGAGTGCTGGTAAACGTTCTGGGCGTAGCTGGAGCGGAATTTCAAGCTTCCGAGGAGACGAATGAGCTGGGGGTGAAGGCCGTGAATCCCGAGATCGAACGTCGCTTGTTCTCCGGCCTCCTTGATGATTGCTTCAACCTCCTCCTCCGAGCGGTTTGCCACTTCCTCGATCCGGGCGGGATGAATCCTTCCGTCCTTGATGAGTTTTTCGAGCGTCAGACGCGCGATTTCCCTCCGGATGGGGTTGAACCCGGAGAGGATGACGGCCTCGGGTGTGTCGTCCACGATAAGATCGACTCCTGTAGCGGCCTCGATGGCCCGGATGTTCCGACCCTCCCGACCGATGATTCGTCCCTTCATTTCGTCGCTGGGCAGGTTGACAACCGTCACGGTTTTCTCGCTGACATATTCGCTCGCGAAACGCCCGATGGCCACGCTGATGATCTCCTTGGCCTTCTTGTCCGCCTCCATCTTGGCGGCATCTTCAATCTGCCGGATACGCTTGGCCGCCTCGTGCTTGGCTTCCTCCTCCAGCGATTCCATGAGCATCTTCTTCGCCTGTTCCGATGTCATTCCGGAGATCGATTCAAGGCGTTCCCTCTGGAGGTGGATCTGCTCTTGTAGCTCTTTTTCCTTTTCCTCGATATGGTGGAGCTTGTCATAGAGTTCTTCCTGCCGCCTTGTGAGTTTTTCCTCTTTCTCTGTCAGGACCTCGTCCCGTTTGTCCAGGGCCGTTTCCCGCTGAATGAGGGATCGTTCGAGGGCCTGGAGCTCCTTCATCTTCTGGCGAGTCTCCTTTTCCAGCTCGGCCTTGGACTGGTAGAGGGTGTCCTTCGCCTGGATGAGGGCCTCTTTCTTGAGGAGCTCCGCCTTCTTTTCCGCCTCTTCAATGATCTTCTTTGAGAGGTGTTCGGCCGATTTGACCTTTCCTTCGACGATCTTTTTCCGGATAAAGAACCCGACAGCAACACCCACGGCCGTGAAAAACAATGTGATACCGATGATGATAAACAGGCTAAAATGCATCATATGTTCCTCCTTTTCCCGAGGGCCGAATCAGGGCCCCTTGCTCGGGACAAGAGGAGAAGGTAGATCTTGGGAGAATTGAATCTAAACAGCTCGGAATGTAACGGGCAGCGCCCATACCCCGTGTGTGACGGACGGGTGTGTGGCGCTATGCATATGAGTTTCCTTTCCTCCCGAAGGAAGGAGGGGCATACAGTATTGATTTCCCCCAAAAAAGAGTACGGTTTTTTGATTGAAACTCATATCTATGCAAATTAAAATTCCCCCGCTATTGCCGTGTGGCCGGCAAGTTTGAACCTGCTCTCGCAGGTGGACGGATCGATGCCTGCGTTAGGCTTCCTCGTAAGAGGCGTGCACACGGCAGGTAGAGGATCCTTCCTTTTTTTGGCTGTTGGCTCAAAAAATGCCGACATTCACGAACAACGCAGGGGAACATTTAAACCTGCCTTTCTATTTTATTTAATAGGTTCTTCGAGCGATTCTCCACAAAATCTACTAACCTCTTGTTCTTTTCCATTTCTTTAAAATATTCGTCTGCAATCCTCATGGCGGCGAGGATCGCGACTTTAAACGTGGTAACGGTTTTGGTTGTTTCGATAATGTTTTCGATTTGTTTGTTTACGTACGAGGCCACCTTTCGAACATAGTCTTCTCCTTCCTCGCTTTTAACCAGGTATTCTTGACCCAGGATGTATACCTTTATGGGGTCGTCTTGCTGTAACAGCGCCATTTTCGTCTATCCAAGATCGATCTGGTTGAGTTGTTCCAACAACTGGTCTATTTTTTCCAAAGCTAACTGTCTGTCTTCCTCTAATTTACTTACACGGCGTTCCAGGGCAATCACCTCTTGGCTTCGATCCTGGTTGTTTACCTTGATTGCCTTCATCTCGCTTTTCAGTTTCGCGTAAGCGTCAATTAAACGTTCGACCTCCTTTTCTAATCGTTCAAAATTGTCCAATTTTTCATCTCGCTTTTTTTCTGAGATAACTTTATATGAGTTTCTCTGACAAGTCAAGGTCACCGAAATGATTTGGATGTTGAATCACCGCGTTGAGGCTGTTATATAGGAAAAGAAAAGAGGAAAAGGAATGCCTACACCCATTGCGCACAGTATCGTTTCGCTGACCCTTTCGGATGTGAAGGCCGAGAAGACACGCCTGATAAAATGGGCGGCGTTTTGGATAGTCCTTGGCAACTTTGCGGACTTTGATTTTCTTCCGGGGATCCTTTTGGGGGCTCCCGGACGATTTCATCACGGTTTCACGCACAGTATTCTCTTCGCGGTCGTTTTGTCGATGGTTGCCTGCCAAGTGTATCCCTTGATGTTCCGGAGAAGGGCGCCGTTTTGGGTGTTTTTCTTGGTAACAAGTTCACACCTTTTTCTCGATTGTCTCACCCTGGATACGGCGGCTCCCTTCGGGCTTCCTCTCCTTTGGCCCTTCAGCCATGCCTACTTTTGCTTTCCCTTCTCTCTCTTTCTCAATGTCGAAAGGGCCATGAACCTTCAAATACTTTTGTCCTGGCACAACCTGCTGGCCATATCATTGGAAGTCGTCCTGACCCTTCCATTTCTTTTTACTAGATGGCTCGCGCGAAGTGGAAGAAGATTGCGGAGAGAGAGAGGGAGGGACTGTCGTCTAATTGACTTTTTATGTTGATATGTTAGCATAGTACATTATCACGACGGGATGATGGGGCGCATGTCTGAGCCGGAAATGGTACGGTCCTTCCTTGCCTTGGAAATTTCAGAAGCCGCCAGGGACTGGATCGAGGAAAGGGGCCGCGAGATGAAACGAGATGTGAAGGGGAACATCCGGTGGGTTAAACGGGAGGCCTTGCATATCACGGTTCATTTTTTCGGAAAGATCCCGCGCCAGGCAATCGAAAAAGTAGGAGGGATCCTGGAGCCCCTGACGAGGGAGTTCCCCCCATTTCTGCTGAGG
>CAZKUZ010000195.1:0-5880 GCA_964556045.1 uncultured Thermodesulfobacteriota bacterium
TCAGGATTACCGAAAGGGATCCCTCCGTGTGCCCTGGCGTGGGAAGGATAAATCCATCGATGCCGAATTCCTCCAGGGAGGTTTTCTCGGAGATTTTCCGGTCCACGGGACAGGCGGGGAACCGAAAGGTATTCTTGAAGTATTTGTTTCCGAGGAAGCTCGCCAACCTATGAATGGGAGGTATCCCGGGGGGAATGACGACAATTCCTTTTTCCAACAGATGACTCTCCGCCTGATGGGTCAGGACCTCGGCCTTTGTCAGTGTTTTGATGGGAAAGCAGCTTCCCACGTGGTCGAAATGGACATGGGTGGCGATGATTAGATGGATTTCTTCCGGGTTTACTCCTAATCTTTTTAAACGCCTTGCGAAGAGGGAACCCTTTTTCCGGTTCCCCGCGTCCACGAGGATATAGCCTTTGGTTCCTCGAATCAGGTAGGTGGTACAGGTTCCGAGGCGAAGGGCATGAAAAGAGGACATCAGAGGCGTGATTTATCGGCGAGGAGACGCCGGGCTAAACCCGGAAGGTAACGCGCTCTTTGAATTCTTCCTGCTTTCCCTTGTTCCAGTTCTGGATGGGACGATGGTAGCCGACCACCCGGCTGTAGATTTCGCAGGGAGTTCCGTGAACCTGCTTGAGTTCTTCCTCGATCTTGGCGATTTCCAGTTGGGCCCGGGTCAGGCGATCGCGCGTTCCTGTTCCTTCCATGTGCTGGCCTCCTCAAGTTCGCGTTTCTTTTGTTGAAGTTGGATCAAGAGTTCCCGTTTTCTTTCTTCTTTGCATTTGGGGCATTCTTCGTGTTTACCCGGAAGGTATCCGTGGATGGGGCAGACCGAAAAGGTCGGAGTAATGGTGAAATAGGGAAGATGATAACGGGTGGCGATGGTCCGAATGAGCTGCTTGCAGGTTTCGATGTCCTCGATGGCCTCCCCGATGAAGCCGTGGAAGACGGTTCCCCCCGTGTATTGGGATTGGATCTCATCCTGAAGGTTCAGGGCCTCGAACAGGTCGTCCGTGTAGCCCACGGGAAGCTGGGTGGAATTGGTGTAGTAGGGCTCTTCTTCACCGGACGTGATGATGTCGGGGAACCGTTTCTTGTCGATTCGGGCCAGTCGGTAGGCCGTTCCCTCGGCGGGGGAGGCCTCCAGGTTGTAGAGATTGTCCGTTTCCTCCTGGTAGGTCTTGAGGCGTTCTTTCATGAAGGCCATGACCTTGAGGGTGAAGGTTCGACCTTCCTCGGATCCCATGTCCTTGCCCATGAAGTTGAGCAGGGATTCGTTCATTCCGTTCAGGCCGATGGTGTTGAAATGGTTCTTCCAGTATTGACCGAACCGTTTGTGGATGTCCGAGAGATAAAATTTCGCGTAGGGGTACAGCCCCTTTTCGGTCAGTTGCTCCAGGACCTTTCGCTTGATTTCCAGGCTCTCCCTGGCGAGATCCATCAGCTCTCCGACCCGCTGGAGGTAGTCCTCCTCCGTTTTGGCCGTGTAGCCGATGCGAGGCATGTTCAGCGTGACCACGCCGATGGAACCCGTCAAGGGATTGGCCCCGAACAGGCCGCCTCCCCGTTTGCGAAGCTCCCGGTTGTCCAGCCGCAGGCGGCAGCACATGCTCCGGGCGTCTTCCGGGTTCATGTCACTGTTGACGAAATTGGCGAAGTAAGGGATGCCGTACTTCGCCGTCATTTCCAGGATGGGACGGATCACGGGACGGTCCCAGTCGAATTCCTTGTAGAGGTTGTAGGTGGGGATGGGAAAGGTGAAGATCCGGCCCTTGGCGTCTCCCTCCATCATCACTTCGGCGAAGGCGCGGTTCAGGATGTCCATTTCTTCCTGGAATTCCCCGTAGGTATGGTTGGTCAGTTCCCCCCCGATGACGACGGCCTCATTGGCGAGCGTGGAGGGAACGGTCAGGTCCATGGTCAGGTTCGTGAAGGGGGTCTGGAACCCGACGCGCGTGGGCACGTTGATGTTGAAGATGAATTCCTGGAGGGCCTGCTTGACCTCGTCGTAGGATAGGTTGTCATAGGCGATGAAGGGGGCCAGATAGGTATCGAAATTGGCGAAGGCCTGGGCCCCGGCCGATTCCCCTTGCAAGGTGTAGAAGAAGTTCACGATCTGTCCCAGGGCCGGGCGCAGGTGCCGGGCGGGACGGCTCTCAACCTTGCCCTCGACCCCCTTGAATCCCTTGATCAGGAGGTCCCTCAGGTCCCAGCCGCAGCAGTAGACGGAGAGGAGCCCGAGGTCGTGGATATGGAAGTCCCCGCCGATATGGGCCTCACGGATTTCCGGGGGATAGATGCGATTCAGCCAGTACTGGGCGGTGATGGTGGTGGCGATGTGATTGTTCAGACCCTGGAGGGAGTAACTCATGTTGCTGTTTTCGTTGATGCGCCAGTCCTCGCGCATGATGTATTTATCGACCGTCTGCTCCACGTCCAGGAACATGGCCCGGATATTTCGAATGTCTTCGTGCTGCTTGCGGTAGAGAATGTAGGCCTTGGCGGTCTTGGCGTGACCGTTTTCGATCAGGACCCTTTCGACAATGTCCTGGATTTCCTCGACGGTGGGGGTAAGGTCGTCGCCGAATTTCTTGATGAGGGCGTCCACGACCTTGTTGGAGAGTTGATAGGCGAGCCGGCGGTTGACCCCTCCCACGGAGCGGGCCGCCTTGTAGATGGCGTTGGCGATTTTTTCCTGGTCAAACCTTACGAAACGGCCGTCCCGCTTGCAAACCTTCTGGATCACGCCGACCTCCCTATCACGTTAGAAAAAAACTGTTGAATCCACTATATATTGTGTCCAAAAGTGTTACTACCACAAGATATTGGGGTATGTCAAGGGAAAAATGAGATGCCTTTTTACATGTAAACCGCGGATTTCGGAGGATTATGAGTGGCTTGTCCAAAGGGAGAAAGTTAGATCCCGTAAAATGGAAACGGTGTTTTCGGAAAAGGAATGTCAACGCTATCGGGAATCCCGTTTCCCTTCAATGTGCTTCTCGTACCGGCACACGTGCAGAAGGTTTTCGAGGCTGGCCTCGGCGACTCCGATGCAGGTGTCGGCGGCGCCGTAGTACATCTTGACGGTCCCGTCCGGCTCCGGGATCCACCCGCAGGGAAAGACCACGTTGGGGACATCTCCCGTGCGTTCGTAGATCTCCTCCGGCCCGAAGATGAAGTGGGGACAATACCCGAGGATCTTCTCCGGGTTTTCGAGGTCGAGGAGCATGACGCCGATTCGGTAGAGTCGACCCGCCGCCGTTTCCCGTATGCCGTGGTAGAGAACCAGCCATCCTTCCTCGGTCTTGAGGGGAGGTGTGGAAACACCTACTTTGTGTCCTCCCCAGCCCGGTTCCGGGCTCAAAAGGACCCTGGAACGGCCCCAGAAGATGAGGTCCGGGGAATAGGTGATCCACATGGACCCCTTGACGCCTCCCATCCCGGAGGGACGGTTGATCATCACGTAGTATCCGTTGATCTTCTCCGGGAAGAGGACGGCGTCTTTGTTGTCCACCTCCGTGGCGAGACAGATCCGCTCGAAGGTTTCGAAATCCCGGGTCTTGCCGATGGCGACCCGCGGCCCCGGAGGGCCGTAGGCGGTATAGGTAATGTAATAGGTATCCCCGATCCGGGTGACGCGCGGGTCCTCGATGCCGTAGCGTTCGTAGAGCTCAAAGGGAGGATTGGGAGAAGGCGTGACCCACGGGTCGGGCTGTATCTCGAAGTGGTATCCGTCCGTGGAGGTGGCGAGTGTCAGGTGACTGTGCCCCTTCAGGTCCTCGACACGGAGGACCAGGAGATATTTGTCTTGAAACTTGCAGGCGGCCGCGTTGAAGACCGTGTTGCAGGGGTAGGGGATATCCTCCTTGGTGAGGATGGGGTTTCTCGGGAATCGCTCGAAGGGATAAAGATGATGATGCATGGTCCACCTCCTTATTCGACCAGGATGATATGGGAGTCGATCTTTGGAATGTCCATGATCGACCTGTAGAGCTCGATGTGCCTGTCGGCGATATGAGACCAGGAGATTTCATTCCTGACGTAGGCGCGGGCGTTTTCCGAGATCCGTTTCGCAAGTTCCGGGTCGGAGAGGATTTTACAGATTCCTTCGATATAGTCTTCCTTTGTTTCGCAGATGATCCCCGCGTTGTGCCCTCCGATGATGTCCTTCATGACCTCCGTGTCACTGGTGACGACCGGTTTCCCGAAGGCGAGGCAGTGGGCGAGGATCCCGCTCTGGGAGGTGATCTTGTAGGGCAGGACGACCACGTCCGAGGCGGACAGGATGGTGTCGAAGGTCTCCTGGGGGAGCTGTCCCCTCAGGATGAAGATCTGATCTTTGTTGGGCGACTGGGCGATCTTGCTGAACAGCATGTTCCGGTAACCCCGGTGTTCCGTGCCGCGGATCTTCCCCGCCACGACGAGGATGACGTCCGGGTACCGTCTCGTGATTTCCGGAAAGATGTCGACGATGAGTTCAAAGTTCTTGGAAGGGCGGAAATAGCCGATGATGAGGATGACTTTCTTGTCTTCCGGAAGTCCGAGGATCCGTTTCGCGTTGGGGATAGGGGTCACGTCCCGGGCCCCGTGGGGAATGACGAGGATCTTGTCCGTTTCTTCTTTTCTCAAGACATTGGCCAAAGCCTCTTTCTGGTAGGCTTCGTGCACGATGACCCGGTCCGAGTTGGCGGCGATGGATTCCATGATGATGCGATGTTCCCGGGGGATTTCCTGATAGACAGTATGGAGGGTGGTGATCACGGGAATCCTGACAAGGCGGAATTGGGTGATCAGCGGAAGAACGGAAACACCGAAGTGCCTCCCGAAGAGGCCGAATTCGTGCTGGATGTGAACCACGTCGGGGGTGAAGCGCGTCATCATCTGGAAGGCCTTTTCGGCGATGTCTCCATCCTCGTAGTCGAAGGCCGGGAAGACCTTTTCACCGGAGCCGCCTTTGTGGCAGACCACGTAGACATCGGTCCCTTTTTCTTTAAGAGCCGTTGTCAAGTACTGGGAATATGTGGCGATACCGCATTCAATGGGCGGAAAGGAAGTGATGAAGCCGACTCGCATTTCCACCTCCGATCTTGAGACCGTAGCTGTATCGGTTTTGTTTTTTAAAAAATAGGCATTCAGAATGGGAAATCAAGAGGAGAAAATAGATTAATGTTGTGACCAGATTCGGCCGTCATCCGTATAAAAGATAAAAAAGGTTGAGGGAGGGCCGATGACGCGGATAAAGGAGCTTCAGGAAGATTTTCAAGGGATGGCGACAGTCCTGGGAAAAAAAGTGGAAAAACGCAGACTCCTGGATAAAAGGCTGGCAAGGGACAAGAAAGGTTTCTGTGCCGTGATCAATCCTGAAAGGCGGTCGGTCGTTGCCATTGATGTCAGAAGGCGGGTGACCTTACCCCCGAGGGATTTGGTGGATAGGCTTGAGGGAGCACGGGGGCGTGTTCTTGTGGCCGATAATGAGATCCTTATTCGCGAGGTAGTCAAGGACATGTTGGAGGTGCTGGAATTTGAGGTTGCCCTGGCGTCCAACGGCTATGAAACGATTAGGAAATGCCGGGAGGCGAAAGAAGAGGGGAATCCCTTCGATGTCGTGATCGTGGATCTGACCATTCGGGGTGGGTTGAACGGAACGGAAATCTTGAGAGAACTGACGGTGATAGATCCGTCCACGAGAGTTATCGCCTCGAGCGCCCGTCCCATGGATCCTGTGATAGAAAATTTTGAAAATTACGGTTTCGCGGATGGATTGGCGAAACCGTATCACGTGGGGGATTTGGAGAAGGCGTTAAAGCGCGTCCTGGCATTTAATTGAACAAGGCCCTTTGTTTCCGAATCTGTAAATCTTAAAGGTGTCTTAGACCGGCG
>CAZKUZ010000196.1:0-1902 GCA_964556045.1 uncultured Thermodesulfobacteriota bacterium
CTATCTTGAAAAGGGGATAGCCGGATCGGATGTGCTCAAGCCGGCCGGTGAAGACAGTTTCGTGTTGATTGTCGATATGATTACGACGAAGATCAGAAACCGCCCCAGCAGCGCGTATTCATATATCGTGACGTATAACGCCTACGGCAAACTGAGCCCTGTCCTCATGCATCGCTTGGGAATCTGCGGCAATACCCGTGTCATGAGTGCCGCCAACTCTATCCTGGAAGATTTGTTGTCGATTGTCGAGCAGGTTCGGGATAAGATGAAGAAGCCGTCGGAGTAAGGGGGGAGGAGTCCTGCCTTTCCAATTTGTCCGGATTTGTTTGACAACTTTTGGGGCCTTTGGTATATTGCCCGTGATATTAAAAGTGGGCGGTTAACTCAGGGGGAGAGTGCTACCTTCACACGGTAGAAGCCACTGGTTCAAATCCAGTACCGCCCACCAGTTTTAAATTTCTTTCATTTATAAGAGGGAATCTATGTCAGGCCATTCCAAGTGGAGCACCATCAAGCGTAAAAAAGGTGCTCTCGACGCCAAGCGTGGAAAGATCTTCACCAAGCTCATCAAAGAGATTACCGTGGCGGCCCGTATGGGAGGCGGGGATCCCGAAAGCAACCCGCGCCTGCGGACGGCCATCGCCGCCGCCAAGGCGGAGAATATGCCCAAGGACAACATCGAGCGGGCCATCAAGAAGGGGACGGGTGAATTAGAAGGCACCCAGTACGAAGAGCTGACTTATGAGGGATATGGCCCCGGCGGCGTGGCGGTTCTGGTGGAGGTTTTGACGGACAATAAGAATCGGAGCATCGCGGAGATCCGCCATATCTTTTCCAAGCACGGCGGAAACCTGGGCGAAAACGGCTGCGTGTCCTGGATGTTCGATAAGAAGGGGCTTCTGGTCTTTTCCAAAGACCAGGTGTCGGAGGACGATGTCATGGCGGTGGCGCTGGAGGCCGGTGCCGATGATATCAAGGAAACCGAGAAGGAATACGAGGTCATCGTGGAGCCTTCCGAGTTCGAGACGGTCAAAGAGGCCTTCGATAAGGCAGGCATTCCTTACCTGGTGGCCGAGATCAGCATGGTTCCTCAGAACACTATCGCCTTGGAAGGAAAAGACGCGGAGAAGATGCTCAAGCTGATGGACGCCCTCGAAGACTCCGACGATGTCCAGAACGCCTATGCCAACTTCGACATCTCCGAAGCGATCATGGAAACCCTCTGATATGGCTTACCCTCAATGAAGGTGCTCGGGATCGATCCCGGATCGCACGTTACCGGTTACGGTATTATCACCTCTGAAGATCAAACCCCCCATTACGTCGCGCATGGTCTCATCAAGATGCGGAAGAATACCCCCCTTTATGAGCGCCTGGGAAGGGTTTACAATGGCATCGTGGAGGTAATCGAGTTGTTTCAGCCGGATGTCCTGGCCATCGAGAAGGTCTTTTTTGCCAAGAATCCCCGCTCCGCCCTCATGCTGGGCCACGCCAGGGGGGTGGCGATGCTTCCCGGTATTTTGAAGCAGATAGAGATTCACGAGTACAGCCCGCTGGAGATCAAGCAGGCCGTGGTAGGATACGGTCAGGCCACCAAACAGCAAGTTTTGGAGATGGTGACGCGCCTTCTATCCATCAAGGAGACGCTGACGTTTGACGGGGCCGACGCCCTCGCTGTCGGTATCTGCTGCCTCCAGCATCTTCAGGGCGGGCTTTACAAAAGGGGCGTGATGTGATTGCGTGGTTGAAGGGGGCGCTCGTCGAGAAGAAGGTGGATGAAGTCGTCCTCAACGTCGGGGGTGTCGGGTATCAGGTCCATGTTCCCCTGTCCACCTATTACACCCTTCCGGAGGACGGGGTGGAGGTGGCCCTTCTCATTTACACGCACGTGAGGGAGGACCA
>CAZKUZ010000197.1:0-9580 GCA_964556045.1 uncultured Thermodesulfobacteriota bacterium
AAACCGGGTCGATTTCGTCGCCCTCTCCTTCGTCCGCTCCCCGGAAGACATCACCGAGCTCAAGGGACTCATCAAGAAGGCGGGGAGGGACATCCCCGTCATCGCCAAGATCGAAAAGCCGGAGGCGGTCGAGGTGATCGATGACATCATCGCCGTCACGGACGCCATCATGGTGGCCCGGGGGGACCTTGGCGTGGAAATGCGTCCCGAAAAGGTCCCCTTCATTCAAAAAGAACTTATCCGCAAGTGCATCGAGCAGGGGATCCCCGTCATCACAGCCACCCAGATGCTCGAATCGATGCGGGAATATCCCACCCCCACCCGGGCGGAGACCTCGGACGTGGCCAACGCCATCATCGACGGAACCGACGCCGTCATGCTGTCCGGGGAAACGGCTTCGGGCAAGTTTCCCGTGGAAGCCGTCCAGACGATGACGAAAATCATCCTGGAAACCGAGGCCCACCTGAAAAAGTTCGGCGGGAGATTCTTTGAACACATCAAGCCCAATGACACCTTTCCCGACACCGTCAGCCGGGAGGCCTGCGAGGCGGCCTATAACGTCGGCGCGAAGGCCATCGTGGCCTTCACCCAATCCGGCCTGACCGCGCGTCTCATCTCCAAATACCGTCCCTTGATCCCCCTCATCGCCTTTACCCCCGAAAAAAAGGTTCAAACGGAGCTCCTCCTCAACTGGGGAGTCAGGACACAGAAGATCAGCAGGGTTCGCACGATGGGGGCCATGCTGCGGAACGTGGAAGAAACCCTCCTTTCCAGAAAGCTCGCCAAAAAAGGAGATCCCATCGTCATCGTGGCCGGGGCACCCCTGGGAGAAAAGAGGGCCACCAACGTCATGATGCTGCACCGGATTGGGGAGTAAACCGAACCATACGATAAACTTTCAAGGAGAAGGTCATGAAGTTTAAAAAACGGATGCCTTTTAAACCCGAGAGACTTTTCTTTCTCGTCCTGGTTGTCCTGACCATGGCCCTGCCGGTTTCACCGGCCATCGGAATGCCCGTTCTGAAGTCGGGAGACGAGGTCTTGGTAGAGCTGAAGGGAAATGACACGGTCATCATCGGGGAAACCGAATATCAATACCAACGCATCAAAAAGGACAAGCGGCTGAAAATCTCCGACGCGAGCGGTTCGGACGGGGTCTTCCTTAAGCGCTACGGCACCAAGATCAAACTCCGGGACCTGCAGGGAAACTTCCTGCACTATGTTCTCAAGGCGAGAAAATACTACAAGGTCAAGCTGGGAGACGGCACCGAGCTCGCCTACCTGAAGATCGAGGACGGGAAGGTCTTCGTCAAGAACTGGGATACCAATACGGAGCTGACCGTCTACCCGGAAAACGGGAAGGTCGTCTTCAAGGATGCGGGCGGCAATATCGTCTTTACCCTGGAAGGAGAGACCAATCCCTTCCCCGCCGCCTTTCTCGCCCTGGAGCCGTTGTCCCCCCTGGAGCGGGTGGCGTGCTATTTGACGTACCGGTAGATACCGTTGCCTGGCTTGTCCCGTCGGCTGCCGGGAATTGAGGTTCTTTCATCAATTTCTGAGAAGGTCGTGCATGCCGCAAGGCCTCGAAAGTCAAAACCTGCGGGTGAAAGTTGATTTTTGAATTTTTTGTTGGTATAGTGCTAAGTTCAGAATTGAGTGAATGAAGGAGGAGATTTTTAATGAAAAAGGGAATACATCCGGAGCTTCATGAGGTGACGGTCAAATGCAGCTGTGGCGCCGAATTCAAGACTCTTTCCACGAAGAAAGAGATTCATATAGAAATCTGTTCGCAGTGCCATCCGTTCTTCACAGGTAAACAGAAGATCGTCGACTCGGCCGGGAAGATCGAGAAGTTCAGAAGGAAATACGGCACGATCAAGATGCCTACGAAGAAGGCCGCCGCCCCTGCCCAATGAAAAAATGGGAGAAACCAACCTTCATGTTGAACTCCTGAAATGGACGCCTGATCCAGAGGCCACCATCGCGCTGGCGGCGCGGCTCTGTTACACCGATTCAGATATCGCATCCTTAGCCCAATCCTTCAAGCCGGGAGAGGAAAAGACCTTCCTGAAAAAGCTGATGGCCTTCGGCCATTTCTCCCCCATCGAACACGCGAGTTTCACCTTTGGCATCGAGGGGGTTTCCAGGAGCCTGTTGGCGCAGTTGACCCGGCACCGAATCGCGAGCTTCTCCGTGCAGAGCCAGCGCTACGTGGGAAAAGATTCCAGCAAAAGCCCCGACGGGGTCTTCAACTACATCGTTCCGCCCCGCATCCGGGCCCTCGGGGACGAATACGTGAAACGCTTTGACAGCCAGATGCGGGAGATCCAGGGCTGGTACGACGAATGGAACCACCTCCTGGGAAACAAGGGAGAGGCCTCCCAGGAAGACGCCCGCTTCGTGCTGCCCAACGCGGCGGAGACAAAGCTGATGCTAACCATGAACGCGAGGGAACTCCGCTATTTCTTCCGCCTGCGCTGCTGCAACCGGGCCCAGTGGGAGATTAGAGCCATGGCCATCGAGATGCTGAGGAAGGTCAAAGAAGTTTCCCCCGTCCTGTTCGAAGACGCGGGCCCCGCCTGCGTGGTCGGCCCCTGTCCCGAGGGGGCCATGAGCTGCGGCAAGATCCGGTCGGTTCGCCGGTTTTTCAAGAACCTTTAGCCTCCCTCAAGGTTTTAGATATGACGAAGTTTAATCTCGACCAGAAACTGGAAGAATTGCAGAAACGTTACGATGAACTGGCCCTCGCCCTGAGCAGCCCCGAAATCTTTAACGATCGGAACCAGTATACCCGTCTCTCCAAGGAACACGCGGAGCTTTCCAATATCGTCGCCCTCTATCAGAAAAAGAAATCCCTGGACATCCAGCTGGAAGAGAACCGGGAACTGTTGAACGACCCGGACGACGAGGTCAAAGAACTGGCCCATGAAGAGATCAAATCGGTGCAGGAAGAACTCGAACGGGTGCTCCATGAAATCCATCTCGCCCTGCTTCCCAGGGACCCCAACGACGAGAAGAACATCGTCATGGAGATCCGAGCCGGCACGGGGGGCGAAGAGGCCGCCCTGTTCGCGGCGGAGCTTTTCCGGATGTATTCCCGCTTCGCGGAGAAGAAAAACTGGAAGATCGATATGCTGAGCCAGAACGTCACGGGGATCGGGGGATTCAAAGAGGTCATCTTCCTCATCGAAGGGAAGGGGGCCTACAGCCAGCTCAAGTACGAATCGGGGGTTCACCGGGTCCAGAGGGTTCCGGAGACGGAATCGCAGGGGAGGATCCACACCTCCGCCGTGACCGTGGCCGTCCTGCCCGAAGCGGAGGAGATTGATCTGGAAATCGACCCCAACGATCTGGAGATCGACGTCTATCGTTCCTCGGGCCCTGGGGGGCAGCATGTGAACACCACCGACTCCGCCGTCCGCATCACGCACAAACCAACGGGAATCGTCGTGACATGCCAGGACGAAAAGTCCCAGCACAAGAATAAGGCCAAGGCCATGAAAGTGCTGCGGGCCCGTCTCCTCGACCAGATGGAACAGGAAAAACAGAAGGAGATCTCCGAAACGCGACGGAACATGGTGGGCACGGGGGACCGGAGCGAGCGAATCCGCACCTACAATTACCCCCAGAACCGGGTGACCGACCACCGGATCGGGCTGACCCTTTATAAGCTCGACTCCATCCTGGAAGGGGAACTGGACCAACTCATTGAACCTCTCATCGCCCACTTCGAGGCCGAACGGCTGAAAGCGGGATATGACGAGCAGGACCATGGGTGAGAACAAATCGGTATGGACCATCATGGACGCCCTGAACTGGACGGCAGACTACTTCAAACAGCACGGACTCCCCACTCCGAGGCTGGACGCGGAGGTGTTGCTCGCCCACGTGCTGGGGGTGGAACGAATCGCCCTCTACACCCATTTTGACCAACCCCTCTCCGAGGAGGAGCGGGGCCGCTACCGGGCCGCCATCAAGCGGCGCGTGGACGGGGAACCCGTCTCCTACATCCGAAACAAGAAGGAATTCTGGTCCCGATCCCTCTACGTGGACCCGCGGGTTCTCATTCCCCGCCCCGAAACTGAGACGGTGGTGGAGGTTGTCAAGGAACGGCTCGCCGAGAAGGCCTTGCCCGATCGTCCAGCCATCATGGATATGGCCTGCGGCAGCGGGGCCATCGCACTGGCCCTCTCCTCCTTTATCACCGGGAGGTTTTTCCTGGTCGATATCGACCCGGACGCCCTCTCGGTGGCGCGACGAAACTGCCGAACCTATGAGGCCGACGGTCCCTACTTCCTCGTTTGCAGCGATCTCTTTTCCGCCTTTCGACCCGGATCTTTTTTCGATATCATCGTCTCCAACCCCCCGTACGTGGCCCGGGAAGACCTGGACGGCCTCCCCGAGGGGATCAAAAAGTTCGAACCCGTTCACGCCCTGGACGGAGGCGCAGGAGGGATCGAGATCTTGAAAACCCTTATTTTCCAAAGCCGCGACTTCCTCCGGGACGGAGGTCTCTTCGCAACGGAGATCGCCCCCGATCAGGCAGAGGCCGTGACATCCCTCATGAAAGACACCGGGGTTTTCAGGGACCTTAAGGTAACTCCCGACCTGGCCGGACACCCGCGCGTGGTTTCGGCACGGAGGAACTAAATGGACAAAATGATCATTCAAGGCGGCGAGCGCCTCATAGGAGAAATTCAGATCGGAGGGGCGAAAAATGCCGCCCTACCCCTCTTCATCGCGGCGCTGCTCACCGATGAGCCGGTCCGGCTTCACAACGTCCCCGCCTTACGCGATATCGATACCGTGGAGAAGCTCCTTACCAACATGGGGATCTCCGTAAAACGCGACGGGAGTGACGCGGAAATCGAGGCCCGGGAACTCAGTGTCATCGAGGCCCCCTACGACCTGGTCCGGACCATGCGGGCCTCCATCCTCGTCCTGGGGCCGCTCATCGCCCGGGCGCACGAGGCGAAGGTCTCCCTGCCCGGCGGCTGCGCCATCGGTACCCGCCCCATCAATCTGCACCTGGACGGTTTCATGGCCCTGGGGGCCGAGATCGACTTGGAGCATGGATACGTCCACGCCAAGGTGGAAAAACTCCGGGGAACAACGATCGACCTGCCCATCCCCACCGTCACGGGGACGGAAAACCTGATGATGGCCGCGTCCCTTGCCGAGGGCATCACCGTCATCGAAAACGCCGCCCGGGAACCGGAGGTGGTGGAACTGGGAACCTTCCTCAATCAGATGGGGGCAAAGATCTCCGGCTTGGGGACGAAAACCGTAACCATCGAAGGGGTCTCCTCCCTGCATGGAACCGAATACACCATCATGCCGGACCGCGTGGAGGCCGCCACCTACATGGTGGCCGCGGGAATGACGAAGGGGAATCTCCTTCTGAAGGGGGCAAGGGCCGAGCATCTCCAGTCCGTCATCGACAAACTGAAAGAAGCGGGAATGGAAATCAGGGAAGAAAACGGGGGACTGCGCTGCCTCCTGATCGGCCCCATCAAGAGTGTGGACGCCAAGACCCTCCCCTACCCGGGGTTTCCCACGGACGTCCAGGCCCAGCTCATGGCCATGATGTGTTTCGCCAACGGCCTGAGCGTTATTTCCGAAAGCGTATTCGAGAATCGGTTCATGCACGTGAGCGAACTGAAGCGGATGGGCGCGGACATACAGGTGGAAGGCCATAGCGCCATTATCCGCGGCAAAGAGGGCCTCAGCGGCGCCCCGGTCATGGCCACCGACCTGAGAGCCAGTGCCTCGCTCGTCCTCGCGGGTCTCGCCGCCAGCGGAACCACCGAGATTTCCCGCATCTACCACCTGGATCGGGGCTACGAACGGATGGAGGAAAAACTTCGGGCCGTCGGCGCGAAGATTGAGCGGGTAAAATCTTAGCAATTCAACACATGGAGGCTGCCATGGATCGGACCATCTCCCTGAAACGCGTGACAAAGGAAACGGACATCACCTTGACCCTGAATCTGGATGGGAAAGGAACCTACTCCATCGAGACAGGGATTCCTTTCATGGATCACATGCTCAATCTCTTCGCCGTCCATGGAAGATTCGACCTGAACATCTCCGCGAAGGGTGACCTCGAGGTGGATGATCACCACACGGTAGAGGATTTGGGTATTGTCCTCGGCCAGGCCATCTCAAAGGCCCTCGGTGACCGCAAAGGCATCAACCGCTACGGCGAGGCGACCCTCCCCATGGACGAGGCCCTCGTGGGCGTCTATCTCGACCTCTCCAACCGCCCTTACCTCTGCTACCAGGTTGCCTATCCCGTGCAAAAAACCGGGGCCTTCGACCTGGAGCTGATCGAGGAGTTTTTTCGGGCCCTCTCTTTCAACGGAGGCATTACGCTCCATATCCACAAGCTGTGCGGGAAAAACGGGCATCACATCGCAGAGGCCGTTTTCAAGGGTTTTGCCAGGGCCCTCGGCCAGGCCGTGCGGGTCACGGGAGACGAAACCGTTCTGCCCTCCTCCAAGGGGGTCCTTTGATGCCCGCATTCATCGCGGTGGTGGACTACGGCCGCGGGAATCTCCGGAGCGTGGCCAAGGCCTTGGAGGCGGTCGGGCTCCGGGTCCGGGTTACGCAGTCTATCCGCGTGATCGAAGACGCAACCGCACTCGTCGTGCCCGGACAGGGGGCCTTCGATGACTGCATGACCACCCTCAGGGACCTGGGCCTGCTTTCCGCCATCCAGAGATCGGTCGAGGCGGGGAAACCTTATCTGGGTATCTGCATCGGCCTCCAGATCCTCTACACGGAGAGCGAGGAACACGGTCGCCATGAGGGGCTGGGGTTCATACCCGGCAGGGTCGTCCGATTCCCTGAACCGCTGACGGACGCGGCGGGAAACCGTCTCAAGGTCCCCCACATGGGATGGAACCAGGTCTCCCAGGCGTCCCTCGACACCCCCCTCTGGCGGGACATTCCTGACGGCAGCTTCTTCTACTTCGTTCACTCCTACTACGGGATCCCCGAAAACAAAAATCACGTTGCAGGCTGGACCGACTACGGGATCCCCTTTGCCTCCGCCGTTCATCGTGATAACCTTTTCGCGGTCCAGTTCCACCCGGAAAAGAGTCAGAAGGTAGGGTTGACTCTGCTGAAAAACTTTGGGAGATGGGTGGGAAAGGAGGTCTTCACCACGTGAAAACGGTCTATGTGCGTGCCATTCCCATCGGGGAGAGACACCCCCTCGTGCTCATCTCCGGGCCCTGCGTCATCGAAACGGAGGAGATCGCCCTTAAGACGGCGGAGACCCTCAAAAAGATGTGCGAGGAACTCCAAATCCCCCTCATCTACAAATCCTCCTTCGAAAAGGACAATCGGAGCACGGCGGAAAACTACCGGGGACCGGGCCTGGAAAGGGGCCTGAAAATCCTCGAAAAGGTGAAAAAAACGTTCGACATCCCCGTCCTTTCCGACATTCACCGGGAGACGGACGTCCCCGCCGCGGCGGAGGTTCTGGACGTGATTCAGATTCCCGCCTTCCTGTGCCAACAGACGAGTCTCCTCATCGCCGCGGGGAAGACGGGGAAACCCATCAATGTAAAAAAAGGGCAGTTTCTCGCCCCGGACGGGATGAAGAGCCCCATCAACAAGCTCCTGAGCGCGGGGAACGACCAGATTCTCCTGACGGAACGGGGCACCTGCTTCGGCTACTATCAGCTGGTGGCCGACATGCGGGCCATTCCCATCATGCAATCCCTCGGATATCCCGTGGTCTTCGACGCCACGCATATCGTGCGGATCTACGGCGTTCCCAGCAAGGATCCCCAGGGGGGACAGCCGGGTTTCGTTCCGACGCTGGTCTATTCCGGCGTGGCCGCGGGGTGCAACGCCCTGTTCCTCGAAACCCATCCCTGCGTGGACGAGGCCCTCTGCGACGCCTCCAGCATGATCCCGCTGGACCGCCTGAAACCGCTGCTGCAACGGGCCAAGGCCCTCTCGGAACTCGTCCGTTCATGGGAGAATCCAGATGAGTGACGCGACCTTTCCCTTCGAACAGATCCGTGTTTTCCTGATGGACGTGGACGGGGTGCTCACCGGGGGGGGCATCTACCTGGGCAGTCAGGAAATGGAGTTCAAGCGCTTCCATGTCCACGACGGCATGGGAATCACCCTGCTCAGAACCGCGGGTCTGCGGGTCGGGATCCTGACGGGACGAACCTCCGAGGCCGTGACCCTCCGGAGCAAGGAACTGGACATCGATATAGTTTACCAGGGCAGCCACAACAAACTGAAGGGCTACGCCTACCTGAAAGAGCGCTATGGCTTCGAGGATCACGAGGTCCTCTACGTGGGGGACGACATCCAGGACATCCCCATCCTGAAACGGGTGGCCCTCCCCGTCTGCGTCAAAGACGCGGACGCTGAAGCCAAACGCTACGCCGCTTTCGTCACGGAAAAAAAGGCGGGGGAGGGAGCAATCCGGGAGATCGCCAACTGGTTTCTGAAAAGCCGCGGCGACTACGCACAAATTGTCGAAAAAATGATAAATCAATGGGAGGAGGAAATCACATCGTGAAGATATTTCTGGATACTGCCGATATCACAACCATTCAGGAAATGAAGGAAATGGGGCTGGCGGACGGTATTACCACCAACCCGACCCTCATCGCCAAGACCGGCCGTAAGTTTGATGAGGTCATCAAGGACATCTGCGCCGTTATCGACGGCCCCGTCAACGCGGAGGTCACCGCAACCACGGCGGAAGGGATTCTCGAGGAAGCCCGGAAGATCCGGCAGTGGGGCGATCAGATCGTTATCAAGATTCCCATGAACCGGGAAGGGCTGAGAGCGGTGTGGCGCCTCTCCGAGGAGGGAATTCCCACGACGGTGACCCTCATATTCTCCGTGCCCCAGGCGATCCTGGCGGCCAAGGCGGGGGCCCGGTACCTCTGCCCCTTCGTCGGCCGCCTGGACGATATCGCCCACGATGGGACCTCGCTCCTCTACGACATCACCACGGTCCTGAATCAGTATCCCGAGTGGGACTGCGAGGTCATGGCGGCCAGCATCCGGCATCCGCTTCACGTGGTGGACGCGGCGCGCGCCGGCGTTGACGTCATCACCATTCCCCCGAAGGTTATCGACCAGATGCTCCTTCATCCCCTCACCGACCGGGGGATCGAACAGTTTTTAAAAGACGCGAAATTGTGCTATTCTTAACGAAAACACAGCTCTACAAAAGGGGGATCAATTCATGAAATACTGGAGAAAGAGGACGAGATGGATCGTGTTGGCCTGTTTACTTTTCATGGTTACCATAGTGGGATGCGCAGGTGAATCTGAACACCCTGTTGCCCTCTCCTCCAGTGTCTATTCCAACAAACTCCTGGTGCTGCCCTTTCAGGCCGTTGTGCCGAAAGGGGCCATCGCAACATGTCCCATCTGCGGGAAGAGCAATCCCGCGGGCCCCATCACGCCCGATGCCGCACGGGTTTTGACAGACATGCTCACCACGGGCCTGGAGCGGCGCGGGTTCGTCATCGTTCCCATGGGCAAGGTGGAAGAGGCGCTTCTCCAGATCGGTGAGAAAAAGGCCGCGACGTAT
>CAZKUZ010000198.1:0-43351 GCA_964556045.1 uncultured Thermodesulfobacteriota bacterium
GGTTTGTCGTCGCCCGGGTGGTTTCGGATATCGCCAACAGGAAAGAGGTCACGCTCAAGGTTAAGGACGGCGCGGAGCTGATTCTCAAGGTGGGGGAACCCCCCGTCATCGACGGCCGCGTCATCGAGAAGATGCGGGTGGGATGCGGAAGTGCCTCCATGGGGTTGTTCGCCCCGCACTTTCGCCATGCCGCCGATGAGGTTGTCGTCATCGATTCGCATGTTACCGGGGTCTTTACCGAACACACGGCGGGGAGGTATCTTGGGATTCCCTTCAGCGGAGTCCAGTTGAAATTCAAAAAGAGCACGCCGGGCCGGTACTTCGGCGATCACGGAAAAGGCTGGGGCGGCACCAGCATCGAGGATCCCGTCTCCTTGATTCAAGAGATCGATCCAAGCCATGGCAGGGTCGGAATGACCATCCTTTTTACCGAGACCACCGGCCAGAAGGCCAAGCTGGTTCGTTGGAAGGGGGATCTGACCTTCGAAGAGATACCCTTGACGGAAGGCGCCCGCAATGCCGTAGAGCAGATTCGGAAAACGAGTCAGAATTCCCGCGTTTCGGCGGTTTACGTGGGTGGCTGCGGCGGAAGCGCCCGTGTCAGCGTGGTGCTCTATCCGGTGAAGCTGACGGAGGCGGTCCACGCGCGGAAGGCGAAGCTGACGGTGGGGGGCGCTGCTCCCTTTATCTTCCCCGGTGGGGGGATCACCTTCATGGTTGACGTGGAGGAGGTCAAAACGGGGGCCTTCACGTGGGTTCCCACGCCGGCAACCGTGGCTCCCCTTGAGTTTACGATGACCCTGCGGGACTACGAGGAAATGGGGGGCTATACGGACGCCCTCATCGAGTGGGATGATTTGATGAAATGGCTTTCCGAACGGAAAAAGGGAGAATAGGCGGGATTGCGCCCATGATACGCGAGCGAGCCGGAATTTCACCGCGTGAGGTGTCGGGGAAAATTCCTGAAGAAGCCTCTTCCGCCAAGGTCCAGGTTTCCTATGGCCCCATGGAGATTGGGATTCAGGTGAGCGGGCCGGGAAAGATCGTCCGGAAATCCTGCGGGGAGGTCCGTAAAAAGGCCCGCCTTCTCCTGGGCGATGTCGAAAGGTTCTATCCCCTGATGAAATTGCGTGGCGAGGAGTTGAAGGTAAAACCACGATGGCCTCGGGTCGTCCGGAGGATGGTGCGGGCCGTTCAACTGGTTTCGGGGAAGACGCTAACCCCCATGGCCGCTGTGGCGGGGGCCATTTCCGATGAGCTGCTCTTGGATTTGCGGGAAGCGGCGGGCGGTTTTTTGACAAAGATCCTCGTGAACAACGGGGGAGATATGGCCCTCTTTTCACCGGGGGAGCCGGTGCGCGTGGGGATTCGTGGCGTGGCACCTGAGGGAATGTCCATGCGGGAGGTGTTGATCCCGGAAATGGATGAACCATACGGTCTTGCCACGAGCGGTTGGCGGGGAAGGAGCTTCAGCCGGGGTGTCGCGGATGCCGTCGTCGTTGTCGCGCCCGATGGGGCGGTGGCGGACGCGGCGGCGACCCATATAGGAAATTTCGTGACGGACGAGAGCATCCGAGGCGTGAGGCACTGCCGGGCCTCGGAGTTGGACCCCATGACGGACATCCCGGATTCCATGGTTACCGTTTCTTGCGGTCGGCTGAGTGAAGATGAAAAACATGCCGCCCTTGAAAACGGGGGCGCCATGGCCTCTTCCCTCTTGGACAGGGGGATTATATGGGGCGCGGGAATCTATCTGCAGGGAAAGTCGGCGGAATTGTCAAAAGGTGTCATAAACTTTAAATGATTTAAGGAGGTGCACTATGGAGATTCGGAAAATGGTAACGGTCGTGGAAGAGATTCGCGAAGAGATGGGGCGGAAAGTCGATCCCCCGCATCGGAAGGCGGCGGCCATCGCCGTGATCAAGAATCCTTTCGCCGGGAAATACCAGGAAGACCTATCTGATTTGATGGAGTACGGTGAGCAGCTGGGGAGCATGCTGGGGGAGCTGGCGGTGAAGGCCCTCGGGATTCCCAAGGAGAAATCGGAAAGCTACGGAAAAGGGGCTATCGTGGGATTGAACGGCGAGCTTGAGCACGCCGCGGCCATTCTTCATCCGAAGCTGGGCAAACCCTTCCGGGAGGCCCTCGGAGGCGGGAAGGCGATCATCCCTTCCGCCAAGAAGATGGGCGGACCCGGAACGCCGTTGGATGTGCCGTTGCACTTCAAGGACGCCGCCTTCGTGCGGTCTCATTTCGATGCCATGGAGATCCGCGTTCAGGACGCTCCCAGGGACGATGAGATCGTTGTCGCCCTCGTGGTAACCGATTCCGGGCGTCCTTTGGCCAGGGTCGGCGGCCTGAAAAAAGAAGAGGCAAAATGTGAGGACGGACTGAGATAGTAATAGCGCTCCCGGGGAGGTTTACTTCTCCGGGAGCCTATATTTTTATCAATTTTCTACCCTTTTTTTATACATATTACCCATAAATCCTTTAGACTTTAGGAAATACCGGGATAAAAAACAGGTATTTTTCATTTTATTCAATTGACATTTTAGGAATAAGGTTTATAATATTCAAAACTAATTGGTTTTATATTAAGATACGGAACGGAAATGAAGAAGGGCCTGAAAAACATACGGAATATCGGCATTATTGCCCATATCGACGCGGGAAAGACCACCGTTTCGGAACGGATGCTCTACTACACCGGTAAGATTCACAAAATGGGCGAGGTCCACGACGGGGATACGGCGTTGGACTGGATGGCCCAGGAGCAGGAACGGGGGATTACCATTACCTCCGCCGTCACGAATTTTTTCTGGCGGGATTATGAGATCCACCTCATCGACACCCCGGGGCACGTGGATTTCACCATCGAGGTCGAGCGTTCCCTTAGGGTCCTGGATGGGGCCGTTGTCGTGTTTTGCGGGGTGGGAGGGGTGGAGCCCCAATCCGAGACGGTGTGGCACCAGGCGGATAAATATCGGGTTCCACGTATTGCCTTTATCAATAAGATGGACAGGATCGGGGCCGACTTTGATCACGTTATTTCCATGATGGAGGAGAGATTCAATACGCCCCCTGTGATTTTGCAGAGGCCCATCGGGGTGGAAAGCGCCTTCAAGGGCGTGGTGGACTTGGTGAAGCAGAAGGCTATTGTCTGGTCGGAAGACGGCCTGGGCAACGAGTACGAGGTGGTGGAAGTCCCTCAGGATATGAAGGAAGAAGTGGCTGCTTACAGGGAGAAGCTCCTTGAGGCGGTGGCCGAAGCGGATGATGAATTGATGGAGCGCTATCTGGAAGAGGGAGACCTGCCGGAAGAGGCCATCCTCAAGGCCCTTCGAAAACGAACCCTCAACATGGAAATCGTTCCCGTCCTTTGCGGCTCCGCCCTGAAAAATAAAGGGATACAGCCTTTGATGGACGCCATTGTTGATTTCCTGCCTTCCCCCTTGGAGGTCCCTCCCGTTTCAGGGGTGGATCCCGAGACCGGGGAGACCATTACGCGGCCGCCGGACATCAAGGCGCCGTTTTCCGCCCTCGTTTTCAAGGTCATGATGGACCAGGGGAGGAAACTGTGTTTTGTCCGTGTCTATTCGGGTCAAGTGAAGGTGGGGGAAGAACTCTATAACTTGAATCTGAGGACTAGGGAGAAGGTGGCCCGTATCCTGGAGATCCATGCCAACCATCGGAAACGGATCGATACGGCCAAGGCGGGCGATATCGTGGGTGTCATCGGGCTGAAGAAATCTTCCACGGGGAATACTCTGTGCGATGCCTCGGATCCCATTCTGCTGGAACCCATCGACAGCTATGAACCCGTGATTTCGGTGGCCATCGAGACGGTTTCCAATCAGGAAGCGGAGCGGGTGCAGGGGGTCTTGGCCCAGATCATGGAAGAGGACCCCACGTTCCGGGTCCGCACGGACGAAGAGACCGGGCAGGTGGTCATTTCGGGGATGGGAGAACTCCACCTGAACGTGATCACGACCCGGTTGATGGAAGATTATGGTCTGAAGGTTCACGTGGGACGTCCCCAAGTGGTCTATCGGGAGACGATTACCCGTTCTGTCACGGCTACGGGGGTTTTCGACCGTGAAATGGCGGGCATGCACGGATTTGCCACCGTCACGATCGAGATGAGCCCCGCGGAAAGAGGGACGGGGAACCGCTATACAGACAAAGAGGTGGGGGAAACTCTCCCGTCGGAACATCGCCAGGCGGTCCGAGAGGGAATTATGGATGCCTTGTCTTTCGGTCCCCTTTCCGGGAGCCCGATGACCGACGTTGATGTAATCTTGAAAGATGTAAAATGGGAGGAGAACGATCATGCGATTTCATCGCTGCGTATTGCAGCCGCGACAGCCGTAAGAGAAGGAACTCAACAGGCGGAAATCATTCTTCTGGAGCCCATCATGGAGCTTGATATCCTCGCGCCGGAAGAGTTTGTCGGAGAAGTTATTTCAGATATCAACAGCCGGAAAGGCGAAGTTCACAGCCTTGAGAACAAAGGGAAAATCACGTTAATCCAGGCGCGTGTGCCCCTGAGGCAGCTTTTTGGATACTCAACAACGTTGCGTTCCCTGACCCAGGGGAGGGGGAACTTTACCATGCGTTATTTCCGGCATGACCAAATCACATAGGAGGAAGAGATGATGACGGACAACGAAAAAATAATCCATATCCTGAAGGATCACGAGGGGAGATTCGTGTCGGGTGAGATTATCAGCCGTGAAGTTGGAATTACCCGGGCGGCCATCTGGAAAAGGATTTCGGCTTTGAAGAGCATGGGATACGTTATTGATGCCCGCCAGAATATGGGATATCGCCTGATGCGTTCCCCGGATATCCTGAGCCCGGAGGAGATCCAATACCGGCTCGGGACAAAGATTATCGGCAACGAAGTCCGGTACTATCCGGTTTTGGAATCGACCAACGCGGAAGCCTTTCGTGCCGCCTCCGAGGGAGCAAAGGACGGGTTGGTGATCGTCACGGACCACCAGACGGGCGGGAAGGGACGCCTCAACCGCACGTGGTTTTCCTTTCGGCGCCAGTCTCTTTCCCTCTCCTTTGTCCTGCGTCCCAAAATCGTCCCTTACGTCGCCACCATGTTGACCTATATGGCGGGGATCGCCCTTTACGAGACGATCTACGCCATCACGGCGATAAAACCGGCGATCAAGTGGCCGAACGACATTATGATGAGCGGGAAGAAGGTGGCGGGTATCTTGTGCGAGCTGAATACCGAGACGGATGTGGTGAACTTTGCTGTCATTGGAATGGGAATAAACCTCAACGTCAGAAAGAAAAAGTTCCCCGAGGAGATTCGTGAGGCCTCCACTTCCATTTACGAGGAGACTAAGAAGCGGGTCAAGCGGGTTGCCTTTGTCAAGGAATTGCTCCGCCAGATGGACTATTGGTATGGGGTGTTCCTGAGGGACGGGGGTGACAGCCGGATCCTCGCCGAGTGGAAGGAACGGGCGAAGATCGTGGGTCAGGAAGTCAAAATTCGTTCCTTCAACGAGGAGATCGAAGGCGAGGTCGTGGACGTGGATTCCTATGGAGCGCTGATTGTCCAGACGGAAAGCGGCGAGAGAAAGCGCGTGATCGCCGGAGACCTGGAGACCGTCGTCCTTCCTGAGGAATAAGATGCTTCTCGCCATCGATGTGGGAAACACGAACACGGTTTTTGGGGTCTTCAAAGGCGAGAAACTTCAAATAAGCTGGCGGGTCAGCACGCTGGCGAACCGTTCCATTGACGAATATCGTATTCTCATCTCCAGACTCTTCGAACTGGAGGGGATGAAGATGGGATCGATATCGTCTTCGGTTATCTCGTGCGTTGTTCCTACCGTGCTTGAGGCCTTGCCTGTCTCTATCAAAAAG
The DNA here is from genome assembly GCA_964556045.1 of uncultured Thermodesulfobacteriota bacterium. GTDB lineage: Bacteria > Desulfobacterota > S145-22 > S145-22 > S145-22 > JAOZMY01. Next base: position 5,887 of record CAZKUZ010000198.1, read on the forward strand.
ATGTTCGGGCTCACCCCTCTCGTCGTCGGGCCGGGGATCAAGACGGGGATGCCCATTTTTTACAGCAACCCCTCGGAGGTGGGCGCGGATAGAATCGTAAATGCCGTGGCGGGTTATGAGCGGTTCAAGGCCCAGACCATCGTGGTCGATTTCGGCACGGCGACCACCTTCGACTGCGTCTCGGAAAAGGGGGAATACCTCGGCGGGCTCATCGCGCCGGGGGTTCACATCTCCATGGAGGCCCTGTTCCAGTATGCCTCCAAACTGCCTCGAGTGGCCCTCTGCTGGCCCGGCAGCGTGATCGGAAAAACTACCGTTCAGAGCATCCAGTCCGGGCTTCTTTACGGGTACGTGGAGATGGTGGACGGCCTCGTCCGGAGAATCAAGGAGGAGATGCGGGGGGCGGCGAAGGTCATCGCGACCGGCGGCCTGGCCCGTCTTGTGGGACAGAAGGCCCAGACTATCGACGTGACAGACGAGTTGTTGACCCTCGACGGACTGCGCATCATCTACGAAAGAAATCTGTAGGCAACCCGGCCGCAGGCCCAGTAAATCGAGTGAAACGGGAGTAGAGAGGCTTTGTCGGCAGACGGGCGGTACTTAAAGCCCTTTGTACCACTCCACGAATTTTCGGATACCCTCTTCCATAGTGGTATGGGGATCGTAGCCTAATTCCCGCCTGGCACGGCTGATGTCGGCATAGGTGATATTCACGTCTCCGGGCTGTAGGGGTAAGCGTTGAATATCCGCTTTCTTTCCCAGGGCCTCTTCGATCAGGTGAATGAGATCGATCAGGGCGGTGGTTCGAGACTCTCCAAGGTTGTAGAGGTGAAAGCCCGATTCGATTCTTCTTACCCTTACCATGCCATCGATGATGTCGTCGATGTAGGTGTAGTCCCGTTTCGTGGTGCCGTCCCCGAACATGGGAACCGGCCTTCCCTCGTCGATCAGGCGCGTGAATTTGTGAATCGCCATCTCCGGGCGCTGCCTCGGGCCGTAAACCGTGAAGAATCTCAAGGCGACGATGGTGAATTGATAGAGATGGTGATAGGTGTAGCAGATCAGCTCCCCAGCCTTCTTTGTCGCGGCGTAAGGGGAGATGGGGTGGTCCACGAAATCGTCCTCCGCGAAGGGGACCTTGGGATTGTTCCCGTAAACGGAGGAGGAGGAGGCGAAGATCATCCGGGAAACTTCGTATTTCTTCATGGCCTCGAGCAGGTTCATGGTGCCCCGGATGTTGACCTCCTGGTAGGTGACGGGATCGGCGATGGAGGGACGCACGCCCGCCATGGCGGCGAGATGAACGACTTCCTCCGGATGATGGGTCTTGAAGACATCATCGATGAAATCCGTGTTCCGGATGTCTCCCCTCAGGTCCGTGAACTGCTCGGAGCCGAAGCGTTTTTTGATTTCCCTGAGGTTCCGTTCCTTGATGGCGGGATCATAGAAGGGGTTCAGATTGTCGATGGAGACGACTTTGTGACCTTCCCGGAGAAGGGTTTCCGCGAAATGGGATCCGATGAATCCGGCGGCACCGGTGAGGAGAATTTTCATGGTCCTATCCTTTCAAAAATAGGTTACGTGTTTCTTGAACTTTTTCTTCCATTGAACGATTGATTCCAAGGGTTTGGAGGCGAAAATATGGTGCTCCGCGTCCATCAGAACGGCCTGATATTCGGGATGAGAGGTAAGCCACCGGATGGCTTTTTCCCTTCCCATGACAAAGAGGGCCGTGGCGAGCGCGTCGGCGTCCATCGTGTTTTTGGCCAGGACGGAGACACTGCGCAGGCCTTGGGCTGGGAAACCGGTTCTGGGATTGAGGATATGGTGATAACGGACGTGGCCCTTGATGAAGTAGTGCTCGTAGTCTCCAGAGGTGGCGATGGCGCGGTCCGAGAGGGAAACGACGGCGATAACGGCCTTGGGATCGTCCGGATCCTGGATGCCGATGTGCCAGGGACGCTGGGGAGGGGCGCCTGACGTATAGAGATCTCCTCCCGCATTGACGATGAAGTTGTGAATTCCTTTGGCGTTGAGGAGCACCGATGCCCTGTCCACGGCGAAGACCTTGGCGATTCCCCCAAGATCGAGGGACAGGTTTTGAAGTTTTAGAGAGATCCGGTGGGTGGTGGGGTCGCATTTCACCTTGTCCATCCCGGTCCTTTTCAGTGCGTTTGCGATAGCCGTCTCCGAGGGGAGATTAGGGTTTTGGGTATCCCAGCCCCAGAGCCTGATAAGCGGTCCCATCGTGATGTCGAAGGCCCCTTCCGTTTCTTTGCCGATGAGAAGGCCCTCAAAGATAACCCGGCAGGTTAGGGGGGAGATCACCTGGGGACCTTTCCCCGCGTGGGCATTGATTCGAGACAGTTCGCTTCCCGGTCGGTCAGGATTCATGGCGCCGTCCACCGATTTAATCGCGTCGAAGGCCCGCTTGATAACCTTTTCGGAAGAGGAAGAGCCAACCCAGGTGATTTCGACGACCGTGCCCATGACCCACTGGCTTTTGTGCAGAATCTGGGAACGATCGCAGGCGGTTGGAAAAAGGAGGCACAGAATCGCCAGGAGCCGGAACCATGGATGTTTCGGGCGAGGGGACACGAGATGAAAAGAATGAAGGTAAGGGCTTGTTTTCATTGATTTATCTGAATAAGGCATAGGAGAGGGAAAGGAAAAGGATATAGAGGGAGAAAAGGACGGCGCCGTGTATCTTTCGGATTTTCTTAGAAAAGAGGAGGATAGAAAGGAAGATGCCCACAACGACGAGCAAGGCTCCTCCGTAGAAGTGAAGGGTCCTGGTCTCCGCCGTCAAGGGGCGTGCCGTGGCGGACATGCCGACGATCCACAGGATGTTCAGGATATCCGCTCCGATGATGTCGCCTGCAGCGATGTCCCCCTCGTTTTTCAGGGCGGCGATGACGCAGGTGGTGACTTCCGGCAGGGAGGTGCCGATGGCTACCACGGTGAGACCGATAATGATTTCAGAGATCCCCAGGAGCCTTGAGATACCGGTTGCCGCCCAGATGACGCCGCGGCTCGCTGCGAGGACGCCGAGAAGGCCTACAATGAAAATGAGACCGAGGGCCAAATTGGAACGTTGAGGTGCCTTGGGTATGTGAGAATCGAGTTTCTCGGCGAGAAGAAGCGCCCGCTGACTCTTGGCGTAAGAGATGAACCATATGAAGTAAATGGCGAGGATCGCCAGAAGGATAATTCCTTCGAGCCGGGAGATGGTTCCATTCAGGCTGAAGATGTAGAGGAGGCAGCCGCTCCCGAGGAGGACAAGGGCGGAGGGTTTGATGAGTTTTCGGTTGACGATGAAGGGAACGGGGGCGAGAAGGGCGGCAAGCCCGAAGGCGAGGGCGTCGTCCGCGATGACCGAACCGATGGCGTTTCCGAGGGCGAGGTTGCTGTATCCCATGACGGCGGACTGGACGGAGACGGCCAACTCGGGAAGGGTAGTTCCCATGCTGACGAGTAGGGTGCCCACGATGATCTTTGGGATATGGTTGCGTTCGGCGATCCCAACGGCCCCCGAGACGAAGAGATGCCCGCAGAAGAGAAGGACGATAAAGCTTACGATGAGGACTGAGGTATAGGAAAGCATAGTGTTCTTTGCAGGTATCCGGATCTTTTTCCACCATTCCTAACATACCCGCACGCGGTTGAAAAGCGGAACCTTCAATCCGGGGAGTTCCCTTGACATTTCAGATTTTTGCGCTTGAATCCGGCGGTGATTTTTGTCTTGTCGGGGGGCTTGATTTTAAAAATTTTTTATGTTAACTTACGCAAAATTTAGTTCGCTTGGAAGGCGGGCATGAAGCCCGCTTTCTATTTGAGAGGAATAAATGAAGGACCTCAAGCTTGTTGAGGAGATTTGCAGAGAAATCGGAGATTGGATGGGGTTTGAGATCGTGGATGTGGAATTCGTTCCGGGAAACCGGGGTTGGGTTTTGCGTGTGACCATCGACAAGGAAGGGGGCGTGACGATCGATGATTGTGCCGCCTTCAGCCATCAGCTCGACCCTCGGCTGGACGTGGAGGATTGCTTTCCCGGCCAGGTATATACCCTCGAGGTCTCGTCGCCCGGCCTGACGCGTCCTTTGAAGAAACTGCAGGACTATACGCGGTTCCAGGGGAGAAAGGTCAAGATTAAGACATTGCGGGAGATTGAGGGCCGAAAGGTCTTCAAGGGTGTTCTGGCCGGGGAACGTGACGGTCAGATTACCGTGAAAGACGGAAAAAGGGATGTCGTGATTCCCTTTGAGGATATTGTAAAAGCGAATTTAGAATTTGAATGGTAACCCATTACCCATGCAGGGAGGATGATGAGGCATGGCGCCATCATTGGATTATGTCATTGAGCAAGTACAACGGGAGAAAGGAATTTCCCGGGATGTCATCGTAGATGCCATAGAAACGGCCATATTGACAGCGGTACGCAAGAAGATGGGACAGGACCTCGATCTCGAGGCCCAGTACAACCCCGAGACGGGGGAGATCGAGGTTTTCCAGTTCCGGACCGTCGTGGAAGAGGTGGAAAACCCCGACACGGAGATCTCGCTGGAAGAGGCGCGCCGGGAGCTCGACGAGGAAAGCGAGGTGGGAGACAGCATCGGGGTGAAGATCGATACCAGCGATCTGGGAAGGATCGCGGCCCAAACGGCGAAACAGGTCATCATGCAGAAGGTCCGGGACGCCGAGCTTGAGAGTATCTACGAACAGTACAAGGATCGGAAAGGCGACCTCATCAGCGGCACCGTCCAGAGGATCGAGCGGGGCGGGCATATCCTTGTGAACCTCGGGAAGACGGAGGCCCTTCTTCCCCTGAGTGAACAGATCCCCAATGAAACTTTTCGACGGGGAGAACGGGTCCGCGCTTTGATCATCGATGTGCGAAAAGAGACGCGGGGACCGCAGATCATTCTCTCCAGGACCCATCCAGGTTTCTTGATCAGGCTGTTTGAGCTTGAGGTCCCGGAGATTGCCTCGGGAGATGTCAAGATCGTCAACGCCGTTCGTGACCCCGGGCAGCGCGCGAAGATCGCCGTTTACACGAAGGATTCCCATATTGATCCCGTGGGTTCCTGCGTGGGGGTCCGCGGATCCAGGGTCCAGAACATCGTTCAGGAGCTTCGAGGGGAGCGGATCGATATCATCCCCTGGACGCCGGATTATACGAAGTTTATCTGCAGTGCCTTGGCGCCGGCCAAGATCTCGAAGGTCTTCATCGATGAAGAGAACCGTTCCATTGAGGTGATCGTTGATGATGACCAGCTTTCGTTGGCCATCGGGAAAAAGGGTCAGAATGTGAGGCTGGCGTCCAAGCTGACGGAGTGGCGCATCGACATCCGGAGCGAAACGGAACTCGAAGAGACCTTCAAGAAGGCCGTTTCGGATTTCATGGAGAAACTCGATATCGGTGAGGTCCTGGCGAGGATGCTCTACAACGAGGGATTTGTGAGTGTTGAGGAGATTGCCGAGGTCGATATCGAAGAACTCCTGGAGATTGAAGGGTTGGAGGAAGAGAAGGCCCGGTGGATTCATGAAAGGGCGAAGGCTGCGGTAGAGGCCTCCGAAGCCCCGGAAGGGGAGGCGGCCGAAGGTGAGGTCCCTGAGGAAAAAGGCGGGGCCGGGAGTGATTTGAAGGCGCTGCCCGGCGTGGGGCCGAAACTCCTTTCGCAGTTTGAGCAGTCTGGGATCGAGACGGTTGAAAAGCTCGCGTCGCTGTCCCTGGAGGAACTCATGAAGGTTCCCGGGGTGGGCGAGAAAAAGGCGAAGGCCTTGCTGGAATCGGCGAAGGCCGCACTGGAACGGGGAGATGAGGCGTAATATTCCCATAAGGACCTGCATCGGGTGCCGGAAAAAGGGGACGAAGAACTCCTTGATCCGTTTTACCTTTGCCCTGGGAAAGGGGATCCAGCTCGACAGGCGACAGGTTTTGCCTGGGCGAGGGGCGTATGTCTGCAGAGATTTGACGTGCCTGGAGAAGGCTTGGAAGAAAAAGGCCTTTGTCCGCGCATTGAGGATACCTCCTGCTCAACTGAAGGATATCAGCCCGGATGACGTAAACCGTCTGAAGGAAGAGATGGAAGTCCTGATTTCGGGGGAAGAGGAAAGATCCAAAGAAGGAGATTTAAATGAGCAAGCTTGATGACTTCTTGGAGTTGGCTCGGAAAAAAGGGTTAAGCGAAAAAGAGCGCATGGCAGAATTGAAACGCCTTGGATTCAAGCTTACCAAGGAAGAGGTGGCCGAACAGCTTCATGAGTCAGAGAAAGAGGTGACTTCGGAGGAGGGAGAAACTTCCAAGGTCAAGGTTATCGAAAAGCGAATCAAGGGGAATGTTATCCGACGGCGGGTCCGTAAGGTCGCCAAACCGAAGGTTGAGGAAGAGAAACCGGCCGAAGAGGTTCCGGAGGCACCGGTTGCGAAGGAAGAAGAACGCCCTGAATCCCCTGCCGCCGCTGAAGACGTGAAGGCGGAAGCCGTGGAACCGGCTGAGACGAAGGAAGAGGTATCCGAAGAGGTGAGTGCCGAAGCGGAGGCCGAGGCGCCGGCGGAGGCCGCCCCCACGGAAGAGAAGGCTCCTCCCGCGGAGACTCCCGAGAAAAAGGAAGAGGCCGTTTCTAAACCATCCGTCGAGGCGAAGCCGAAGAAAAAGAAGAAGAAAAAAGAGGAAGGCGCGCGGGTTACGGGTTTTGTCGATCTTACGGCTATTCTCGAAAAGGAGAAGCTCGAGGCCGAGAAGAGGGCCCCCAAGAAGGAGAAGGCGAGGAAGAGCGAGGCGGGGGGAGAAGGTGTTGCCCCCTTGTCGGAGGTCGTGTCGAAGGAAGCCGGAAGGGGGGAAAAACCTGGAGCGGTTGAGGAAAAGACGCCTTCAAAGAAACGCCATAAGGTTCGGAGGAAGTGGGTCGAACGTGATTTCAGGAAGGAGCTGAATGAATACCTCGCCGGCGCCAAGGGGCAGGGGGACGAAGCCCTGAGGGCCTCGCGGAAACATAAGAAGGAGAAGAGGGGTGCCAAGAAAGAGACCGTAACCACGGCACCGGCGAAAGAGATCAAGCGGGTTATCCGTATCCTCGACAAGATCTCCGTGGGTGAGCTTGCGAAGCGCATGGGGGTCAAGATCGAGGAGGTGATGGCCAAGCTGATGGACCTCGGGATTCAGGCAAGCATCAACGAAACGGTGGACGCGGATACCGCAGGCCTGGTGGCGTCTGAATTCTCGTATACCGTTGAAGACGCCTCAAAGGATATCGAGGGTCTCCTCTACGATGAAGAGGATAAGGAAGAAGACCTTGTTTCCAGACCGCCGGTTGTGACGGTGATGGGACACGTGGATCATGGAAAGACCCTGCTTCTCGACGCCATCCGCAAGACCCACGTGGTCGATGAAGAGGCGGGCGGCATTACCCAGCATATCGGGGCCTACGAGGTGGACCTTGGGAAGGACAAGCGGGTGGTTTTCATCGACACCCCGGGCCATGAGGCCTTCACGGAGATGCGGGCCAGAGGGGCCCAGGTGACGGATATCGTCGTCCTCGTGGTGGCGGCCGATGACGGGGTGATGCCCCAGACGGTAGAGGCCATCAACCATGCCAAGGCGGCGGAGGTTCCCATCATCGTGGCCATCAACAAGATTGACAAGCCCCAGGCGCAGCCGGAAAGGGTCCGCCAGGCCCTGATGGAGCACGGTCTCGTTCCCGAGGAGCTTGGCGGAGAGACCTTGTTCGTGGAGGTTTCCGCGAAAACGGGACAAGGCATCGATGACCTCTTGGAGATGATTCTCCTCCAGGCGGAGATGATGGACCTGAGGGCCAATCCCAAGCGTAAGGCACGGGCAGTGGTCCTTGAATCGGGCATGGATCGAAGCCGGGGTGTTACCGCCACCACGATCGTGAAAAAGGGAACCTTGAAGAAGGGAGACTTTTTCGTGGTGGGGCCGAGTTACGGGAAGGTCCGTACCCTTATGGACGACAAGGGGAAAACCATAAAGTCTGCTGGGCCGTCCTCGCCCGTGCTGGTGCTCGGATTCGCCGAGATCCCGGAGGTCGGGGAGACCCTCTACGTGGTAAAGAACGAGAAGGAAGCCAAGCAGATAGCCACGTATCGTCGAACGAAGATCCTGGAAGAGAAGGCCAGCGCGCAAGCCTCTGTTTCCCTGGATGACCTTTTCGAGAAGATCAAAGAAGGGGAGATCAACGAGCTGAACGTCATCGTCAAGGCGGATGTGATGGGAAGCCTCAAGGCCGTCTGTGACGCCTTAGGAAAGCTTGGGAACGAAGAGGTTCGCGTCAATATCGTGCATCAGGCGGTGGGAGGAATCAGCGAGTCGGATATCAACCTCGCCTCCGCCTCCCGGGCCATCGTGATCGGCTTTAACGTGCGTCCCGAGCCGAAGGCGAGAAACCTCGCCAAGAAGGAAGGGGTCGAGATACGTCTCTACTCGATTATTTACGATCTGATCGACGACGTGACCAAGGCCCTGACGGGGATGCTGGCGCCCAAGCGGGAGGAAAAGGTTCTTGGCAGGGCGGAGGTTCGGGCTACTTTCTCCGTCCCGAAGGTCGGGGTCGTGGCAGGGTGTTACGTGGTGGACGGCGAGATTCCCCGCAATGCCTTCGTCCACCTGCTTCGTGACAATGTGGTGGTCTATGACGGAAAGATTTCCTCCCTGAAGCGTTTCAAGGATGACGTCAAGGTGGTTCAGGCGGGATACGAATGTGGCCTGGGTATCGAGAATTTCAACGATATCAAGGTCGGTGATATCATAGAGGCCTACATCATGGAGGAGACCGCGGCGGAACTTTAATGGGAAGCGACCATGGTGATAGGGTATGGAATGATTGATCTCTTTATGGAGGGCGTCGGTTCGTTGAAGGGGAAACGGCGTATCGTGTTGAAGATACTCGATCGAACCCGAAACAAGTTTCCTGTTTCCATTACGGAGGTGGATATGCAGGACTTGTGGCAGCGGGCCCGGATCGGGTATTGTGTGGTCGGCACGAACCAGGAGATTGTGCAACGCACGCTTACCCAGGTTTGTGATTACGTGGAATCCCTCCATCTGGCCCAGGTGACCCAGATGGAAACGGGAATTGTGATAGAAAAAGGACAGAGGTTTTAGCGCCATGAGAGGGCAGAGAACGGAGCGTGTTGGAGATAGGATTCGTGAAGTCGTCTCGCAGCTGCTGGTGAAAAAGGTGAAGGACCCGAGGGTCTCGTTCTGCACCATCACCCATGTGCGGATGACCTCAGACCTGAAGATCGCCCGCGTCTATTTTTCAGTGATCGAGGGGGTTCAGGACTGGCATAAGACCCTGAAAGGCCTCAACAGCGCGAAGGGTTATATCCGGCGCGAGTTGGGCAAGGAGGTCATTCTCAAGACGACGCCTCAGATCGAATTCATCCATGATGATACCTTCGAAGAGATGGATAGAATCCAGTCGCTCCTGGATAAAGTGAAAGTCGAGCCTTTATGAAGAAGATAAGCGAAGAGATACTGAAACATCGAAAGTTCCTGATTACAACGCATGTAGAACCCGACGGGGACGCCGTGGGTTCCACCTTGGCCATGTGGCACGCCCTGAAGGCCATGAACAAAGAGGTGGTGGCCTGTCTGGCGGATCCGGTGCCCCCGATTTATCGTTTCCTCCCGGGCTCCCGTGAAATCCTCAGCGAGGTTCCTCTCGGATTCAGCCCGGATTGCGTGATCGTTCTCGATTGCAGCGAACTGCGCAGGGCGGGGAGAATCCTTGATGAGATTGACATGGAGACGGCCGTCCTGATGAATATAGATCATCACAACAGCAACAAGAAGTTTGGGGACTTCTGCATCGTGGAAGAGAGCGCGGCCACGGGGGAGCTGATCTACAAACTTTTGGGGGATCTGAAGGTTCCTTTGACGCATGACATGGGGATTTGTGTCTATACGGCGATCTTGACGGACACGGGAGGATTTCGATACCGGAACACCACCCGGCGCTCCCTCCAGATCGCCGCGGAAATCGTGGGCCTGGGGGTCAATCCTGGCGAGATCGCTGAAAGGGCCTGTGAGAGCTACCCGCTGGAGCGGTTTCAGATCCTGGGAAAGGCCTTGAGAAACCTACAGGTGAGTTGTGACGGTAAGGTCGCCGACTTCTTCGTCACACAGAAGATGTTTAACGGAAACGGAATCTCTCCCAGTATCGTGGAGGGATTCGTCAACTATCCGAGGGAGATCGATGGCGTCCTGGTCAGCGTCTTTTTCAGGGAAAAGGCGAAGGGACAGTATCGGGTGAGCCTACGGTCCAAAGGGGATGCCGATGTTTCCCGGGTCGCGCAGTTCTTTGGGGGCGGCGGGCACCGGAACGCGGCCGGTTGCCTGGTAGAGGGCGATTTTGAAACGGCGAGAAGGCACGTGCTCGAGAGGGTCTGCGAAGCGGTTCGGGGGTGTGAGGGGTGAGAGACGTCAAAAAAGGGGGGTTCCTGATCCTCAACAAGCCCGCGGGAATGATTTCCAACCAGGCTCTGGGACGAATAAAGAGATTGTTCAAAGTGAAAAAAGCGGGTTATATCGGAACCCTGGACCCGTTTGCGACAGGCGTGCTGCCGATCGCGCTGAACCAGGGAACCCGTTTGATCCCCTACTTTGAAAACGACATCAAGGGTTATGAAGGGGAGATAGAACTCGGTATCGAAACGGATACCATGGATTCCTCTGGCAAGGTCATCGCCACGGCGACATCCCCCTCCCTCAGCTTTGAGGAGGTTCAGGCCATTTTCAAACGTTTCACCGGGGTCATCGAACAGGTTCCCCCCATGTATTCGGCCAGGAAGGTGAACGGGGTTCCCTTGTATAGGATGGCGCGGAAGGGAAAGGAAGTGGAACGGGGGGTCAAACGCGTGGTTATCCACGAGTTCGTCCTCAAGTCGATCGAGGGAGCGAAGCTGAAATTTTCGGTCTCCTGTTCGAAGGGAACGTATATAAGGGTCCTCGCGCACGATGTGGGACGGGAGATAGGGTGCGGCGCGGTTCTCGCGAGCCTCTGCAGGGTCAGGAGCGGAAGGTTTTATATCGATGACGCCGTGACCCTGGAGGAACTGGAGGCCCTTGACCTGGAGGAACGGTGGGCGAGGGTTCTCGACAATCGGGAGGTGCTCGCCTCGTGGGAAGAGATCGTCGTCCCGGATGATGTGGTCCGCTCCATTTCAAACGGGCGGGCGATCTACTGGATGGATGTGAAACGATACGACCTGCCATTGATAAAAGTGGAGGATCCGATTAAAATAGTATCGAAGGACGGCCGTCTTGCGGCGATCGTGAGAAGCCGTATTGCTCAGAAGGAGGAAGAGAAGAAGGACCTTTCTCCCGTAATTTATGAATTGGAGAAGGTGTTTGCACCTTAATCGGGAAGTAAAAAAAGGAGGCGTAAATGGCTCTAACAGCTGAAAGAAAAGGAGAAATTATCCAGAAATTCAAGGTCCACGACTCGGATACCGGGTCTCCGGAGGTCCAGGTGGCGCTGCTGACGGAAAGGATCAGCTACCTGACCGAGCATTTCAAGGTTCACAAAAAGGATTTTCATTCACGCCGGGGGCTTTTGAAGCTCGTCGGCCAGAGAAGGAGACTCCTCGACTACCTGAAGAGGAAGGATGTGGAACGGTATCGGAAACTGATCAAAGAGTTGGGACTGAGAAGGTAATTAATATTTTAGCATGTAGTTTGATAGGAGATTTGAAATAGATGGATATGAAAGAAACACTGATGGTAGGGGGACGCCCCCTGACCATTGAGACAGGAAAGGTGGCCCGACAGGCCGATGGCGCGGTTGTGATAACCCATGGGGACACGGTGGTCCTGGTGACCGCGGTTTCCGAGCGCGTAAAGAGGGAAGGACTCGATTTCTTTCCGTTGACCGTAAATTACCAGGAAATGACCTTCGCGGCGGGAAAGATCCCCGGAGGCTTTTTTAAACGGGAGGGAAAACCCTCCGAGAGGGAAACCCTCATCTCGAGGCTGATCGACCGGCCCATCCGGCCCCTATTCCCGAAGGGATATAAGAACGAGACCCAGATTATCGCGACGGTGCTTTCCTTCGACCAGGAAAACGATCCCTCCGTGCTGGGAATCCTGGGGGCCTCCGCTTCTCTCGGCATCTCGGATATCCCCTTTGAGGGACCCATCGCCGCGGCCCGCGTGGGGCGTCTCAACGGCGAGCTTATCGCCTTTCCCACCGAGGATCAACTGGCGGAAAGCGACATCGATCTGGTCGTGGCGGGAAACCGCGAGGCCGTATTGATGGTCGAGGCGGGTGCCAAGTTCGCCTCGGAAGACGACATGGTTACGGCCATTCTCTTTGGCCACCGGGCGCTCCAGCCCTTGATCGAGGTTCAGGAAAAGCTGATCGAAAAGCTGGGGGTCGAGAAGAGGGAGTTCGAGCCGGAAGCCGTGGATGAATCTCTGGTTTCCTGGGTCAAAGATAAGGCGAACGGTCTTATTCGCGAGGCCCTCCTCATTCCCGTCAAAAAGGAGCGCCAGCAGCGGCTGAAGGAGGTCTACGAAGAGATCGTCAACAGCCTTCCGGAAGAGTTCGAGGAGCAGCGCTCAGCCGTCAAGGGGTGTTTCGAAGACCTGGAAAGGGAGATCCTTCGGGGCCTCATCGTCAAGGAGAAACGCCGGATCGATGGCCGATCCTTTACGGAGATCCGCCCGGTTTCCTGTGAGGTGGGCGTCCTTCCCAGGACCCACGGGTCCGCCATTTTCACCCGGGGAGAGACCCAGGCGCTGGTCGTCACGACATTCGGAACCTCGGAGGACGAGCAGAAGATCGATACGATCACGGAGGAAGGGTACAAATCCTTCATGCTTCACTATAATTTCCCTCCCTACTGCGTGGGAGAGGCCAGTCCCCTGAGGCCGCCTAGCCGGCGCGAAATCGGTCACGGCGCCCTGGCGGAAAGGGCCCTCAAGCCGGTCGTGCCGGACGAAACGAAGTTTCCCTACACGATACGCGTCGTCTCCGAGATCCTGGAATCCAACGGATCGTCTTCCATGGCCACGGTGTGCGGAACCAGCCTTTCTCTGATGGACGCCGGAGTGCCCATCAGCCAGCCCATCGCGGGAATTGCCATGGGGTTGATCGAAGAGAAGGGCGAGATCGTCATCCTCTCGGATATCATGGGGGACGAGGACCATTCCGGGGACATGGATTTCAAGGTCGCCGGTGGCTATGATGGCATCACCGCGCTTCAGATGGACATCAAGATCTCGGGCATCAGCGAAGAGATCCTGAAGAAGGCCCTCTACCAGGCCAAGGAAGGCCGCCAGCATATCCTGAACATCATGCGGATGACGCTGGACAAACCGAGGGAGGCCCTCTCCAAACACGCGCCCCGGATCACCACGTTGGAGATTAACCCCGATAAGATTCGTGAGGTGATCGGACCGGGCGGAAAGGTCATCCGGGGAATCGTGGAGAAGACGGGCGTCAAGATCGATATCGAGGACGGTGGAATCGTCAAGATCGTCTCGACCGACGCGGAAAAGGCGGATGAGGCCATTAAGATCATCAAGGAAATCGTCCAGGAAGCCGAGATCGGGAAGATCTACGAAGGAAAGGTTCGAAAGGTAGTCAATTTCGGCGCCTTCGTGGAAATCTTTCCGGGAACGGACGGCCTCGTTCACATTTCCCAGTTGTCCGATGAGCGTGTCAGAGACATCTTCAGTTATATCAAGGAGGGAGACATCATTCCCGTCAAGGTGATCGATATCGATCGGGATGGAAAGATCAAGTTGAGCCGAAAGGCCGCCCTTAAAGAACTGAGGGAGAAGAAAGGCCAATGAGACACGCTTTATGAATGCCCAAAAGGTTGTTTTAGACAATCACATACGCCTTCTCATGGAACCTCTTAACGAGGTTCCATCTGTTTGTATAGGCCTGTGGGTCTGCACGGGCTCCCGGGACGAGCTGCCTGAAGAAAATGGACTGACCCATTTCATCGAGCACATGTTGTTCAAGGGAACCTCCCACCGGAGCGCCCTGGAGATTGCCAAGGAGATCGACAAGATCGGGGGAGTCCTCAACGCCTTTACGGGACGAGAGTACACCTGTTTCTATACCAAGGTCCTGAAATCCCACATGGAAAAGGGGTTTGAGATTCTGTCGGACATCTTCTTCAACTCCCTCTTCCGGGAGGAGGACATCGAGCGGGAGCGGAGTGTCATCCTCCAGGAGATCAAGATGGTCGAGGACACCCCGGACGAGTATGTCCACGAGCTGTTTTATTGCGACCTGTGGGGCGCCGATCCCCTGGGCGCCCCCATCTCCGGGACCCTTGAGACGGTCTCCCGCTTCACCCGTGAGGATATCTTGGGATATTTCCAGAGCCACTATCTCTCCTCCCGCTTGATACTCGCCGTGGCGGGCAACCTGGATCCCGAGACGGTTGTGTCCATGGGGAAAAAGTATTTCGGCTCGGGCAATCTCAACGGGGCACGGGCACCGAAAATTGAACCCGCGGAGACCCTTTCCGGGTTTTACCCCCATCCCAGGGAACTGGAGCAACTTCACGTCTGCTGGGGAGGGAAGGGGTGTTCCAGGACGGACAGGGAACGGTACCCCCTCTATGCGCTCAGCACCTACCTGGGAGGAGGCATGAGTTCCCGCCTGTTCCAGGAGGTGCGGGAGAAGCGCGGGTTGGTTTATTCTATCTACTCCTATGCGAATTTTTTCAGGCACGAGGGGATCTTCGCCATCACGTGGTCCGCGCAGGAGGATCGTTTCAATGAGATCGTCGATATCGTGAAGGGGGAGATCGATCGTATCAGACGCCAGGGGCTGACGGAGAAGGACCTGCGGGAGATCAAGGAGCAGATGAAGGGGAACCTTCTGTTGAGTCTCGAGGGGACGAACAGCCGGATGAACAAGCTCGCGACGGACGAAATCTACTTCGGCCGTTTCGTGCCCATCGATGAAGTCGTTGCCAATGTGGACGCGATAAGTCTGGAGGACATCGAAAGGGTTTTGGAAAGGTATGTGGATCAGGAGAGGTTCTGCATGACGACCCTGGGGCCTCCGGTGGCCGACGGGAAGACGGTCGAGGCATCGTAACCATGGAAGAAGTCGAGATAGGGTTTCATCCGCTGACCCCCAGGGCCCTTTCCCGCCTGCCGAAGAAGGCGACGGAGGGCGCGGCGGGGTGGGATATTCAGGCCCTGCTCGATGAGGCCGTCTGCCTCGAACCGGGCGATCGGGCCTTGATCCCCACGGGGTTTGCCATGAGTCTCCCGGCGGGATTCGAGGCGCAGGTGCGGCCCCGAAGCGGATGGGCCTACCGGACGGGGGTAACCCTGCTGAATACCCCGGGGACCATCGATTCGGACTATCGGGGGGAGGTGAAAGTCCTTCTGGTAAACCTGGGACGGGAACCCGTGTGGATCCGGGACGGCGACCGGATCGCCCAACTCGTGATAAGCAGGGTTTTGCCTGTTACGTTTGTCGTCAGGGATGAGATAACGGACACCCCCAGGGGAGACGGCGGATTCGGCCACTCGGGACGTTGAGGAGGAGATGATGAAACTCGGAGTCTTGTCGGACACGCACGACAATCTTTCTGCTATCGAGAAAGCGGTAACGGCCCTCAACAAGGCGGGAGCCGACCTTGTCATCCATCTGGGAGACTACTGCGCTCCCTTCTCCCTGCGCCCCCTCAAAGGGTTGGAGATGGATTGGATGGGGGTGCTCGGGAACAATGACGGCGAGATTCATGGCCTTTTAGAGGCCTCGGAAGGGAAGATACGAAGGGGGAACCTCTCGTTGGAGATTGGCGGCAGGAGGATCTTCGCGGATCACGTCAATCCCTTGAAGGACGCGTTGGCGGATTCGGGACACTTTGACCTGATCCTTTACGGCCACACGCACGCCCTGGAGATTTATGAACGGAACGGATGCCTGTGCGTGAATCCGGGGGAGGTCTGCGGGTATCTGGCGGGCCGGCGCACCGTGGTCTGCTTTGATCTCGACGAACTTTCGGCGGATTGCGTCGACGTGATCGATCTCGGTTGAGAAACCCTTCTGAAGGGCTGGAGGTGGCGTGACGAAACAGGAAAACCAAGGTGTCGAGCCCGACCTCGCGAAGTTTACCCAGTATCTCCTCATGGAAAAGGGGTTTTCCGACCATACGGTTTCCAGCTATCGTATGGATCTTGTCCAGTTCTTCACCTTTCTCCGCGCCAAGGGTGGAGGAAGCGCCGAAGACGTGGATATGTACATGATCCTCGACTTTTTGAGGATGCTGAAAGCCAAGGGGATGACGCAGCGGACGATCAACCGGAAGCTCTCGGCCATCCGGGGGTTTTTCCATTTTCTCTCCCGGCAGGGTGAAATCGTCAACGATCCCACGGAGGAGATCCGAACGCCTCAGCTGCACCAGCCTCTTCCCCATGTCATTCCGCTCCGGGATGTGGAGACAATCCTGGAGCAGCCCGACCTCAAGACCCCCAAAGGGATTCGGGACCGGGCGATCCTGGAGCTTCTCTACGCCACGGGGATGCGGGTATCCGAGCTTGTGGCCCTTCCCCTCCAGGGGGTTTTCTGGAGCGAAGGGTTCGTCAAGGTCTATGGAAAGGGGGGAAAGGAGCGTTTGATCCCCGTGGGGCAGACGGCCCTGAAGTGGCTCAAGGTCTATTGTGAAGAGGTCCGGAAAAGGATTGCAGGTTCCTCTTCCCGGGAAGAGATCTTCCTTTCGAGACTGGGGAAACCTCTCTCCCGCCAAAGCGTCTGGAAGATGATAAAGTTTTATGCCATGAAGGGAAATATCCGGGAGAAGATCAGCCCCCATACCCTCCGTCACTGTTTCGCCACCCACCTCCTGGAGCGGGGGGCGGATCTCCGTTCCGTCCAGATGATGCTGGGTCATGCCGATATTTCCACGACACAGATCTACACCCATTTGACGAAGGATCATCTCATCAAGATTCACAAGGCCTTCCATCCCCGCGCGTAAGGCATGGAAAACCGGGAAATTCGGGAGATAATGTTCGGTGGGGGCTTGCAAGTTGTCTTGAAATCTGATATGAGTAACCGCTTTTCGGATAAAACGAAGGAGGATGCGAATGTCTCGCGTGTGTGAAATATGTGGGAAAGGCCCCATGGTTGGATATAATGTGAGCCACGCTCACAACAAAACGAAGAAGGTATGGTATCCCAATCTCCAGAAAATCCGCGTCGTCGTGAACGGCCGGGTCAAGCGGATGAAGGTCTGTACCCGTTGTATCCGATCGGGAAGGGTAACGAAACCCGTAGCGTATAAGGGTTGAGGGATAGAACTTCCGGTTTGTTTTGATGCTTAGGTCTTTCAGGCTTGGAGCCTCTTGACCTCCGTGACGCCCTTGATCTGGTTCAAGGCGCGTATGATCTTGTTCAAGTGTTTCAGATCCTTGATTGAAATAACAAATTGATTGATGGCGTGGTGGTCCTGCGTGGTTTGCACGTGGGCGCTGAGGATATCCGCGCCTTGTGCCGTCAGTTCCCGGGTGATTTCGGCCAACAATCCCCGTCGGTCCGTCGAGGCGGTCTGGATTCTGACGGGATGGCGGACGGTATCGTCCACCTTCCATTTGGCCTCGATGAGACGTTGCGGATCGGAGTCCAGGACCTTTTCGCAATCCGCCTTGTGGATGGTGATGCCGCGCCCCCGGGTGATGAATCCCACGATCTTGTCTCCCGGAAGGGGGTTGCAGCACTTGGCGAGCTTGACCATGACGTTATCGACCCCTTTGATGAGAATGGGGCTCTGATCCTTACGTTTGATCTTCGAGATGATCTTTTTGAGGGGTTTTTCCTCTTCCCCCTCTAATTTCTCCGGAGGCAGAACCCGGCGAATCACCTGCCGGGGTGTGATCTTGCCGTACCCGATGGTGGCGAGGAGGTCATCCACGGATTGGAGGCTGAAGGCCTCGGCGACTTCCTTGAGGGATCCGTCCTTGTAGAGCTTGTTGAAGCTGACCGAGTATCTCTTTGTCTCCTTCTCCAGAAGCTCCTTTCCCAGCTGGATGCTCTGCTCCCGCTCCTGGGTCTTGATCCACTGGCGTATCTTGGTCCTCGCCCGGGATGTCTTGACGATCTTGAGCCAGTCCTTGCTGGGATGGGCCTGGGGATGGGTGATGATCTCCACACTGTCCCCGTTGTGGAGCACGTACTTTAAAGGAACGATCTTCCCGTTGACCTTGGCGCCCTTGCAGTGGTTTCCCACCTCCGTGTGGATGCTGTAGGCGAAGTCGATGGGGGTCGATCCCCGGGGGAACTCTTTGACCTCGCCGGTGGGCGTGAAGACGAACACCTCGTCCGGGAAGAGGTCGATTTTGATGGTTTCCAGGAATTCGGCGTTGTTTTTCAGGTCCTTCTGGTACTCGAAGAGCTGGCGCAGCCACCGGAAGCGTTTATCGTCCTTCTCGTCCAGGTTGATGCCTTCTTTGTACTTCCAGTGCGCGGCGATCCCCATTTCCGCGACCTGGTGCATCTCGTGGGTGCGGATCTGTATCTCGATCCTTTCCCCCTTGGGGCCGATGACGGTCGTGTGCAGGGACTGGTAGAGGTTGGCCTTGGGCAGGGCGATGTAATCCTTGAATTTGCCGGGGATGGGGGTCCACAGGTTATGGATGATGCCCAGGACCTCGTAGCACTCGGTAACGGTATTGACGATGACGCGGAAGGCCGTGATGTCGTAGATGTCGTTGAACTCGATGTTCTGGCTCTGCATCTTCTTGAAGATGCTGTAGAGGTGTTTGGGCCGTCCCGAGATCTCCGCGACGATCCCGTTCTCCATCAGCTTCTCTTTGAGGATTCGGATGACGAATTCGATGTAGCGGTTTCGTTCCTTTTCGCTCTTGGCGATCTTTTGTTCCAGCGAGCGGTAGGCATCGGTCATGATGTACTTGAAGGAAAGGTCTTCGAGCTCCGATTTCATCCATTCGATGCCGAGGCGATTGGCGATGGGCGCGTAGATTTCGAGGGTTTCCTGGGCGATCCGTTGCCGGCTTTCGGGCTTCTGAAACTCCAAGGTCCGCATGTTGTGGAGGCGGTCGGCCAGTTTGACCAGGATGACGCGGATGTCTTTGGTCATGGCCAGAATCATTTTTCTGAAGTTCTCCGCCTGGGTGTCTTCGCTGCTTTCGAACGACATCTTGCTGATTTTGGTCACCCCTTCGACGAGGTCCGCGACCTCTTTGCCGAAAAGCTCTTTCAATTGATCGTACGTGGCATAGGTGTCCTCGATGGTGTCGTGGAGGAGGCCCGTGGCGATGGTTTGTTCATCCAGTTGCATCTCAGCTAAAATTCCCGCTACTTCCAGGGGATGAATAAGATAGGGCTCTCCCGAGAGACGAATCTGTCCCTGGTGCGCCTTGGCCGAGAAGATGTAGGCCTTCTGAATCAGTTCCTCATCGTAGTCGGGATTATAGGCCTCAATCCGTTCTACGATATCTCCAAATCGAATCAAGGGACACCTCCTCAAAAATAATTTATACCCCAAATGGGGGCTTGAATCAAATGAGATGGTTATTCGTCTGCTTGGAAAACCGCGGGCCGTCGGTGAACGGGTGCGGAATCTCGGGTCAAGATAGGGCCCGGAGGAGGGCGTCGATGGCCTGGTTCACATGTTTGAAGACACGGAGGGCCCCTGCCTCCACGAGAGCCTGTTTCTCCCCGGTTCCGGTAAGAACACCGATGGGAACGATGGAGGCCGCCCGCGCCGTGAGGATGTCCATGGGATGATCTCCGATCATAAAGATATCTTCGGTAGGGATGGAGAATTCTTCGAGAATCGGTTCCAAGGACCTTTTGTCCGGCTTATAGGCGAGGCTGTTCTCCCGCGTAATAATGACGTCAAAGAAGACGGCCGCTTTCCCGATGACGTTTCTAAAGGCCTTTTCACAGTTTCTCGTGGCGATGGCCAGCCGAATCCCTCGTTTATTGAGGGTCCAAAGTCGCGGGTAGACTCCCGGAAGCAGGTGGCTGTGCGCCGCGGCGGCCAGCTCCATCTCCTCGATGAGGGAGAAGGCTTCCGCCTTTATTTGGTGGGCCAGGGTGGGATTCTGGGAATGAATGTGGTCAAAGACTTCGTCGATCCGTTCGAGGATAAACCGGCGCTGGAGCGTCTCCGGGGCGATGTCATGCCGGGCGAAGAGGGCGTTGATGGCCCGGCGCATCTCGTCGAAGTCGATGGACATCCGGGCCAATGTTCCGTCGAAGTCGAAGACGATCCCATGTTTAGGTTTCGGATTAACCTTTTTTGATGGCGGCCACATACTTCAGCTTGAGGTCGTAGAGCAGGTTCGTGATGAGCTGATCCTCGTCCGTGTCCAGGTTTCCGGCCGTTTTTTTCTTCAACATGTCGATGAGATCGATGGTCTGTTTGGCGAGGGGGAGGTTCTTTTCGAGCTGGTTGGTCTCGGGGTTGGGAAGCTCGCCAAGGTGCATGAGGGTCGAGGTGCTGAGGGATAGGATGAAGGTGGAGAAGTTGATCTCCGGCAAGACCGTCTGGTCCGTTGTTGTTTCTTTCTGTTCCTTTCTTTCGGTTTTCTCCTCTTCTTTGCTTTTTTCGGTCTCTTTTGCCGTGTCTTCGAAGATTTTCCGTCTGTCTTTGACCTTGAAGCCCTTGTCTTCAGAGTTTTTCTCCATTTTTTCCTCCTTCACGATTGGTAGAGATTGAAGACGATTTTGTAGGTGTATGATCCTCGCAGGAGCACGAGTTCGAATTTCCCTGTCCGAACGTGGTCTATCAGGACCGTTTTAAAGGTCCGGACATTCTTCAAGGGGATGTCGTTGAGCCGTAAAAGGATATCATTTTTACGGAGGCCGTTCACGGCGGCGAAGGAGTTCGGGGAGATATCGGAGATGGCGACGCCGCTGATTCCCGAGTTTTCGAGGATCCGCCTTTCCTTCCTGTTGAGGTTTCTTATCTCGAAGCCGAAGATGCGGCGGATGAGGAACTTTCCGTGTTTCGGCGTGAGCCGTTTCAATGTCAGGGGGTACGTTTGAATCGCCCCGTTCCGGGCGACCGAGAAGACGACCCGATCTTCGGGGAGGTGCTGATTGAGGATCTGCTGGAACATCAAGGGGGTGAACACGGGATCGTTGTCGATGGAGGTGATGATATCGCCGATTTTCAGACGGCCCGCGGCCGCCGGGCTCCCCTTTTCGATGGCGGTGATGAGGATTCCCTTGTCCCCTTTGAATTGGAAGTGTCGCGCGATGGCGGAGGTCAGGGGCTGGCAGTCGATGCCGATCCATACCGGTGGCACCTTGCCGTATCTCACGAGGGCCGAGGAGACCTTTTTGACCTTATCGATGGGGATGGCGAAACCGATGCCCTGGGCGTTGCTGTAAATGGCGGTATTGATGCCGATGACCTCCCCAAGGATGTTGAGGAGGGGCCCTCCGCTGTTGCCGGGGTTGATGGAGGCGTCGGTTTGTATGAGGTCTTTGTAGATCCTTCCCTTGCTCTGAAGGGAGCGGTGGAGGGAACTGATGACACCGGACGTGACCGTGTTGGAGAGTCCGAAGGGGTTTCCGATGGCGATGACCGTTTCCCCGATCATTAGGTCGGAGGAGGTCCCCAAATGGATCGGGGGTAGAGGGGTATTGCCCTTAATTTTCAAGACCGCCAGGTCCGTTACGGGATCGGCCCCGACCAGGCTGGCGGTAAACCGCTTTCCCGTGTTGGTAATGACGGAGATTTCCTCCGCCTGGTCGATGACGTGCTGGTTGGTCAAGACCCTTTTCCCGTTCGCGAAGACGATTCCCGATCCCAGGGTCTTGAGCTTGAAGCGTTGGATGAACTCCGGCGCCAGGAAGTCCTTGAAAAAGCTGTCAAAAAAGGAGTCGCCGATGCCCCCGAAAGGGGAGAAGCGACGCTGAACGATCTTCTGGGTGCTGATGTTTACGACCGAGGGGGAGGCCTTTTCGACCACGCGGACCACGGGGGTCCTGCGTTGTTCGAGGTCCCCTCGGGAGGTTGCATGGACGCTGGGGCCTCCAGCGAGGATAGCAAGGGCGATTCCGATTCCGACCAGGCGAGATTTCACCATATTCTCCGTAAACAATCGTTTCTTTTTCCTTTTTATTAACCACTTTTTGGGTTTTGTCAAACGGGATGGGCCTGCGTGATGATTGATTTCGGTGGGGTGTTGCGATATGATATTTTCGATTTTATGTGAAAGGAACTGCGATGACCACGTACAAAGAAGCAGGCGTTGATATAGAGAAGGCGGATGCCTTTGTCAAGGATATTGCCTCGACGATCAAGCGGACATGGTCTCCCGAGGTGAAATCGGAACTGGGCGATTTCGCGGCCCTTTACTCCCTCCTGGGGTACGAGATGAAACACCCCGTCCTGGTTTCTTCCACGGATGGCGTGGGCACGAAGCTGAAGATCGCCATCGCCATGGACGTGCATAATACCGTGGGCATCGACCTGGTTGCCATGTGTGTGAATGATATCCTTGTGAAGGGCGCGCGCCCCCTTTTCTTCCTCGACTATTTGGCGTGCGGCGAGTTGGACCCGAGGGTTGGAGGGGAAATCCTCGAGGGAATAGCACGGGGGTGCGAGGAGGCGGAGTGCTCACTGGTCGGGGGAGAGACGGCTGAAATGCCGGGGATGTACGCCCCGGGGGATTACGACCTGGCCGGTTTTGTCGTCGGGATCGTGGAAGACGAGGCGACGGTGGACGGGACGGATATCTCCAGCGGCGACGTGGTTATCGGCGTTGCCTCCAGCGGCCTGCACAGCAATGGATTTTCCCTCGTGCGCAAGATTGTCAAGGAGGCGCCCTCTTTGGAGTACGATACCTATCTGCCGGAGTTTCAAGCAAAGTTGGGTGAAGTCCTCTTGATTCCCACCCGCATCTACGCCAAGACGGTCAAGTCCCTCCTGAGGGACTTCGACATCAAAGGGATGGCGCATATCACGGGGGGAGGGATCGTGGGGAATTGTGTCCGTATCCTCCCGAGCGGCACCACCATGCGCGTCAAGCGGGACGGATGGGAATGGCCGCCCGTGTTTGATTTCATCCAGAAGCTGGGGAAGTTGACGAGTGAGGAGATGTATCGAACCTTTAATTGTGGAATCGGATTTGTGCTGGTGGTTTCCCCGGAAATCGAAGAAGAGGTCCTTTTAAGGCTGAAAGGATTGGGTGAAACGGCCTTTGTGATCGGAGACATCGTTCAGCGAAACGGGAATGAGCATCCCTTTTTGTGGGTGTAGCGGGGGGGGGGAAGGGTGAAAGAATCACTGAATATCGGGGTGTTGATTTCGGGGCGGGGGTCCAACCTTCAGGCGATCATCGATGGCATTGAGCGGGGGAAAGTGGCGGCCAGGATTTCGGTGGTGGTGAGCAACAACCCGGATGCCTATGGCCTGGAGAGGGCTCGTAAACATGGGATCCCCGCGGTGGTGGTCGATCATAGAAAGTATTCTACCCGGCAGGAATTTGAATCGGTGCTTATTGAGCGTTTGAATGAAAAAGGTGTGGAGCTCGTGGTCCTGGCGGGATTCATGCGTGTGTTGACGGAGCGTTTTTTGAAGGCGTTTCCTTCCCGGGTGGTGAACATCCATCCGGCGCTTTTACCGTCGTTCCCGGGGGTCGGGGTTCAGGCGAAGGCGGTTGATTATGGAGTCAGGTTTTCCGGGTGTACCGTCCATTTCGTCAATGAGGGGGTGGATACGGGGCCCATCATTGCCCAAGCGGTTGTTCCCGTTTACCCCACGGATACGGGAGAGGTCTTGGCGGACAGGATCCTTAAGATGGAGCATCAAATCTACCCGAAGGTTATTCACTGGATCGCGGAAGGAAGGGTTCGTGTCGAGGGGCGTCGCGTGTTCGTGGAAGGGGCGAGAATGGACGAAGAAATCGCCTATATTGAACCCGTGGTGTGATGAATCCGCCTCCCATACTGGTAAGCGCCTGTCTCGTGGGATTCCGATGCCGATATGACGGAAAGGACAAGCTGGACCTCAATGTTTTGAAACGACTCGAGGGACATTCGTGGCTGGCCGTTTGTCCTGAGCAGCGGGCGGGACTTCCCACCCCGAGGGATCCCATCATGTTTGAGGGGGGCACGGGGCGTGATGCCTGCGAGGGGCGGGCGAGGGTTGTTCGTGCCGACGGGCGTGACGTAACCGACGAGCTTCTGAACGCCTCACGCTCGATAATCGAGGCGGTGAGAGTCTACGGGGTGAGGACCGCTGTCTTGAAGGAAAGGAGCCCTTCTTGTGGGGTTGCATGGACCTATCTGGGTGATAATCGCATGGAGGGTATGGGAATCTTCGCGGCCATGCTTCAAAGGGAGAGAGTGGAGATTTTCAGTGAGGAAACCCTCCGATTTTGGAAGGCGGGGCGTTATCTATGATATTTGATGTCCTGGTCGTGGGAGAGACCCCCGCGGCGATGACGGCTGCGGCCCTTCTCATTCGCAAGGGGTTGAAGGTTGCGTGGATCGCCCCCTCTTTTCTGGAGGGGGTAAGAAAGGTCGCGAGGCCTAAAATCCCGGACGTCGTGTGGGATTTGCTGCCGCAGCCCCTTGTGCGGGAGATGCTCGAACGGCTGGGCGTTCCCTATAAACACCTGGAGAAGAGTGAGCGGCGCGGCGGCGGGATTCAGATGGTGAGCCCCGAGTTCAGAACCGGGGCGCTGGATGGTATTTTAGAGATCAAGCATGAACTGAAGCGGATTTTCGGCCTGGAAGAAACGGATTTGGCCAGGATTTTCCCGGAGGCCCAAGCCGGCGGAGAAGAGTTTCTGAAAAAATACTGGGGGCAGATCTTCAAAGGGGGGGCGGTCAAAAAGACCCAACCCCTGAGCCTGCTTGCGCCGGGGGAGTCGATTGCCCCTTCGCCCTTTTCCGTGGATGGCCTCCGGGTTGAACCCGGCCTGCGGCGCTTTTTCGAGCTTGGAATCTACTCTCAAAGTTATGTCTGCCAATGGGTTTTCCCCAAGTCCCTCGTAAGGCATTTCTTGCACAATCTGGGAAATTTGAACCTCTTCGCGCAGGGGCGGCTTGTTTCCCCCGAAGAGATCTTCAAGGAGGTTTTCCAGATGGGGGGCGGCGAGATCTTCCCCGCCGGGCAAGAGATTTTTCTTGAGCCCCGTCGCGAGAAAGGCATAAGCCTGTGGCTGAACAAGGACGAGGTGGTGAACGGGACGGTTTGTCTCACGGCGGTTTCGCCGGAGGAAGCCCCGAAACTCTACGAGAACCTCCACGTTTCTCACCGACGCTGGCACGCGAAAGAGGAACCGGAAGAGATGACCTGCAAGATGGCCAATATCCTCTTTTCGATTGATGCCAAGGGGATCCCCGGTGGAATGGGTGAAAATCTGACCCTTTATACGGGGGCGGCGACGGAGCCTTTTACGCCTCTGGATCTGGCTTTCTTGACGCTGGAGAAGACGGGGGAAACGGGCGTTTACGAGGGACATTATACCGTTTTTTACGAGGAACTCGATGAAGGGGACCTGGAAGGCTGGGCGGCTCGACAGATTCAGCGTCTTGAGGGGCTTTTCCCCTTTATGACCACCTACCTGACCGTCGAAGACGTGGTTGTCTCTGGGGAAAATCCACTGTCTTCCGGCGATTATTTTTACTACGGCACGAGGAAACGCCGGCTCGGGGCCGTCGGGGTCAAGGAGGGGGTGTTTGGAAAAAACTCCTATTACATCGGCCGCCGGCAGTTGGACTATATGGGGTTGGAGGGGGAGCTTATCACGGCGTTTAAGTCGGTTCAGTGGGCATTGAACCGGCTGATGAAACTATGAGGAGGCCGACATGGATGAAAACCTGAGAAAAAGGATGCTGTCCCCGGATTTCTACCCCCATCATCCCTCCCATGTGGAGGAGATTCAGACCCATATCTCACACGTCTTTATCGCACCCCCCTATGTCTACAAGGTGAAAAAACCGGTCGATTTCGGGTTCCTCGATTTTACGACACTGGCGCGGCGGTGTTTCTACACGTTCCGGGAGCTTCTCTTGAACTCACGGTTTTCCCCCGATCTCTACCTCGAGGTGCTTCCCGTTGCCTTCGACGGGGAGACGTACCGGCTCTCGGGAGAGGGTGAGCACGTGGAATACGCCCTGGTCATGAATCAGTTCGATGGAAGCAGGACCATGAAGCGCCTGATAGAGGATGGAACCCTGACGGATGGCCAGGTGGAGGCACTGGCGAGGCGACTCGCTGACATTCACGGAAAGGCTCAGGCTATTCACCCTGAAAGGAGGCTGGGTTCCTACGACTCGGTGCGTTATGATTGCGAGGAAAATTTCGACCAGCTGGCCCCTTTCGTGGGGGATTTTGTCGATCAGGGGTTCTGGTCTGCTGTCAAGGAAGGGACCCTCGGATTTCTCGAGAGGCATCAGGATCTTTTCCGGTTTCGCCTCGAAAACGGGTTTGTCAGGGACTGCCACGGGGACCTACATACGGAACATATCATCTTCGAAAAACGGGCCCTCCATATCTTCGACTGCATCGAGTTCAACGAACGGTTTCGATTTATCGATATCATGTCTGACCTCGCCTTCCTCGTGATGGAGCTCATCTTTCTGGAGCAGTCCGATAGGAATCCACTCCTCTTGGACACCTATTTCTCTCACATTGAGGATCCCTGGGGTCCGCTGCTGATCGACTTCTATGCCTGTTATCGTGCCACCGTCCGGGCGAAGGTGCACGCGTTCACCGCCGGCGATCCGTCTGTGCCGGTTCAGCAGCGCGAGCGCTCGAAGGCCTTGTCTCAGTCCTATCTGAACCTCGCGAAACGTTTGATCCAGCGCTACGCGCGTCCCTGGCTGGTCCTGACCATGGGGCTGTCCGGAACGGGAAAGACCACCGTGGCGAAGGCCTTGAAAGAGAAATCCGGAATCGAGGTTCTGAGTTCCGACGTCATTCGTAAAGAGCTCGTGAAGGATGCCGGCGCCCGGAGCGGTGCTTGGAACGAGGGGATCTATCGTCCGGAGAACCGGGCCCAGGTCTATGAAAAGATGTTCGAGGCGGCCCGGGACACTTTGGGAAAGAAGCGATCCCTCTGTCTCGATGCCAGCTTTCTCGATGCGGCCCAGAGGGAACGGGCCTACGCGATTGCCCAGGAGATGAATGTGAATTTTCTTGCCATTGTTTGCCACTGCGAGGAAGATCAGGTCAAGCGACTCCTCGAGAAACGCCAGGCGGAGGGGACCGATCCGTCGGACGCGGACTTCAGCATCTATCTCAGGCAGAAAGAGGCCTTCAAGGGCTGGGATCCCATCCCGGCTTTTCACCGTTTTCCGGTGGATACCACGGAGGGAGTTCCCGAACAGGAACTCTCCCTGCTGGCCCCCTTTGTTTCTTAAGTATTAATCCTGACTTCACGGTAAATTTAGCCATAAACCATACCTATCCCCGGGGGTAGGGTGAGTTTGTAATGTTTTGTGTGTGAAAGTGTAAGATAAATCCGCTTTAATTGTTGACATGACTCGACGATTTGTGGTATGAAGCAGTTCACTTTTGAAGAGGGAAGAGACGAGGGAATGATTAACTTCAACGATCTTTATCGAGAGAGGGAAATCTCGGGATGTGGGCTCAGCGCCTACATGGATGAATCGGGCAGGCGTAGTTCCGGGGATGATATCATTCAGTCGATAGCCCTGCTCCACGACCGGAGCAACGGCCTCGGAGGTGGTTTCGCGGCCTACGGTATCTATCCCGAATTCCCCGACAGTTATGCCTTCCACCTCTTCTACGATGACAGCTCGAGCCAGGTTGCCTGTGAGGAGCTGATCCACGGGAGTTTCAATATCCGGGAATCGGGACCGATTGTCACGCGGAAGGCCTTCGGGATCGGGCCGTCCCCCATCATCTGGCGGTACTTCGTGGAACCGAAGGAGGAGGTTCTCAGCCGTTACAGTCTTTCCCCCGATGATTTTGTCGTCCAGGAAGTCATGAAGATCAACACCGCCATCAAAGGGGCCTTCGTTTTTTCCAGCGGAAAGAACATGGGGGCCTTCAAGGCCGTCGGGTTTCCGGAGGATGTGGGGGACTTCTACCGGCTTGATGAGTACCGGGCCTATATGTGGATCGCCCACGGGCGGTTTCCGACCAACACCCCTGGGTGGTGGGGAGGGGCGCATCCCTTTACCATTCTCGACTGGGCCATCGTGCATAACGGAGAAATCTCTTCCTACGGTATCAACAAGCGCTACGTGGAAATGTTCGGCTACCACTGCACCATGATGACGGATACGGAGGTCATGGCCTATCTCTTCGACCTCCTGCTGCGGAAACATGAGCTTCCCGTGGAGACGGCCTGCTCCATCCTGGCTCCCCCCTTCTGGGACCTGATTGAGCATATGCCGGAAGAGCAAAAGGAGTATTACACCGCGCTTCGCATGGTCTACGGAAGCGCCATGGCCAACGGCCCGTTCGCCATCGTCCTTGGAAGCCGGAACATGATGCTCGCCCTGAACGACCGCGTGAAATTGCGTCCCCTGGTGGCCGCCCGAAAGGGGAGTGTTGTCTATGTGTCGAGTGAGGAGTCGGGGATTCGCGAGATTTGCCCTCATCCCGATACGGTCTGGATGCCCAGGACGGGGGAACCCGTTATCGCGAGACTCCAGGAGGGGGTTGCGTCGTGAGATTCAGTTATATCGAACCGGAATTTCGTATCGAACGCGACCTTGAGCGGTGCATACGGTGCCAGGTTTGCGTTCGCCAGTGCGCCTTCGAGGCCCATATTTATGACGAAGCCTCCGATGTCGTCACGGCCGATTCGAACAAGTGTGTCGGTTGCCTCCGGTGTGTCACGATGTGTCCCACCGATGCCCTCATCGTCCGCCCGAATCCCACCGGTTTCAAGGAAAACGCCAACTGGACGGGGAGGATCATAAAAAACATTTACAAGCAGGCGGAGACCGGGGGAGTCTTGCTGACCGGGATGGGGAACGATCGTCCCTATCCGATCTATTGGGATCATATGGTGCTGAACGCCAGCCAGGTGACCAATCCCTCCATCGACCCGCTCCGTGAACCGATGGAATTGAAGACCTATCTGGGACGGAAGCCGGAGCGGCTGGATGTCTCTCTCAAGGATGGGAAGGTCAGCCTGAATACGAAACTTGCCCCTCAGCTGGAACTGAGGATGCCGGTCCTCTTTTCCGCGCTTTCCTATGGCGCCATCAGCTTCAACGCCAGCAAGGCCCTGGCCAGCGCCGCCTACGAATTCGGCACCTATTACAACACGGGGGAAGGGGGGCTCCACAGGGACCTCTACCAGTATGGGGAGCGAACGATCGTCCAGTGCGCCTCGGGGCGTTTCGGGGTTCACAAGGACTATCTCCAGGCGGGCGCGGCCATCGAGATCAAGATCGGGCAGGGGGCGAAGCCGGGGATTGGGGGCCACCTTCCCGGCGAGAAGGTGAGCAGTGAGGTTTCCAAGACCCGGATGATCCCCGAGGGATCCGACGCGCTCTCTCCCGCGCCTCACCACGACATCTACTCCATCGAGGACCTCCGGCAGCTCATCTATGCCTTGAAGGAGGCGACCCGGTACGAAAAACCCGTCTCGGTGAAGATAGCGGCGGTGCATAATTCGGCGGCCATCGCCAGCGGAATGGTGCGCGCGGGGGCCGATATCATCGCCCTCGATGGCATCCGCGGCGGGACCGGCGCGGCCCCCACGACCATTCGGGACAACGTGGGGATTCCTATTGAACTCGCCATCGCCTCGGTCGACCAGCGTCTGCGCGAGGAGGGGATCCGTCACCAGGCATCCATTATCGCGGCGGGAGGGTTTAGAAGCAGTTCTGATGTGGTGAAGGCCATTGCCCTGGGCGCGGACGCCGTCTACATCGGAACGTCCGCCCTCGTGGCGATGGGGTGTCACCTTTGCCAGATCTGTTACACGGGAAAGTGCAACTGGGGGATTGCCACGCAGGATCCCTACCTGGAGAAACGCCTCAATCCCGACATCGCGAAGGAGCGGCTGATGAATCTCCTTCGGGCATGGGAGCATGAAATCAAGGAGATGCTGGGAGGAATGGGGATCAACGCGATTGAGAGCCTCAGGGGTAACCGCCTCCATTTGAGGGGGGTCGGCCTCACGGACACCGAACTGGAGATTCTTGGCATCTTGCCAGCGGGAAGGTAACTCAGGAAGATGAAACGGGTTTACGCGAAAGAAGAGGTATGCGCCGGGTGCAGGCTCTGTGAGATCTGGTGCGTGGTGGCGCATTCGAAAACAAAGAACATCATCAAGGCCTTCAACGAAGAGTTTCCCAGGCCCCTGCCGCGCGTCAAGGTGGAGGAGTTTGGTCCTTTCTCTTTTGCCCTTCAGTGTCGGCATTGTCATGAGCCCCCGTGCATTGAGGCCTGCATGACAGGAGCCATGCACCGCGAGACCCCGGATGGACCGGTGCTTCATGACCCTGACAAGTGTGTGGGGTGCTGGATGTGTATCATGGTGTGTCCCTACGGGGCTATCGCGAGGGATGAGACGGAAAAAAAGATCGCCAGCAAGTGTGACCTCTGCCAGGGAGAGGAGGAGCCGGCTTGCGTGGCTCACTGCCCGAATGAGGCCCTTGTATTCGAGGATAGAGGGGAATGAAATACGTTATTATAGGAAACTCCGTTGCGGCCGTCGGGGGAGTGGAAGGGATTCGGCAGGTCGACCCCGAGGGAGAGATCGTCCTGATCTCAAAGGAACCGTACGCGACCTATTCACGCCCGCTGATTTCTTATTTCCTGGCGGGGAAGGTGGATACCCGACACATGGCCTATCGTCCGGCTTCTTTCTACAAGACGCATGACGTGACGGCGCTCCTTGGGAGGGAAGCGGCGCGGCTGGACACGAAAAACGCCAAGGTTATCCTGGCGGATGGGGAAGAGATTTCTTATGATCGCCTGTTGATAGCGACGGGAGGCGTGCCTTTCGTTCCCCCCATCAAGGGGGTTGAGGCCAAGGGAGTGACGACCTTCACCACCTGGGATGACGCGAAATCCCTTAAACGTCTTGCCCCAGCCCTGAAGAGAGTGGTGATTCTCGGAGGCGGTCTTATAGGCGTCAAGGCGATGGAGGGGCTTCAGGCCCATGGTATTGATATTACCGTTGTCGAGTTGATGGATCGTATCCTGGGATTGGTGTTGGACAAGACGGCCTCGGGAATCCTCGAGAGGAAGCTGGTTCAAGAGGGCGTTCGCCTCAAGAAGGAAACCACCATTCGTGAAATCGTTTCCGGTGAGGATGGGAAGGTAAGGGAAGTTTTATTGGAGAACGGAGAGAGCCTGGAGGCGGATCATGTCATCATCGCCATCGGGGTGCGGCCGAACCTCGGGGTCGTGGAGGATTCCCCGATAGAATGCGGGCGCGGGATTTTGGTGGGCGACACCATGCGGACCAGCGTCCCCAATGTCTTCGCGGCGGGAGACGTGGCGGAGGCCTTGGAGCTTCTGAGCGGTGAAAAACGTGTTATTCCCATTCTCCCCAATGCTTACCGACAGGGGAAGATAGCCGGAATGACCATGGCGGGACGGGAGACTCCCTATCTGGGGGGACTGGTCATGAATTCGGTCGAGGTCGGGGGAATACCGGCCATCTCGGCGGGCCTCATGAACCCGGAGGATAAGCCGGGTTACGAGGTCAAGAGACGTTTGAATAGAAGGGAGAATACCTACCAAAAAATGGTTATCAAGGACAACCGGTTGGTAGGCTTCATCCTGATCGGCGCCGTGGACCGGGCGGGGATTTATACGGGATTGATACGGGAGAGAATCGATATCAGGCCCTTCAAGAACAGACTTCTGGATCCCGATTTCGGGGTCATCGATTTTCCCAGGGACTTGAGAAGTTATAAACTTTCAACCGTGTATATGTGAGCAGAAATATTTCGATGAAGATTAGTGCGAAAGGGTTGCATTACCGGGCGTTGAACGAGAAGATCCACCAGCTCGTCGCTTCAGGCGTGAAGAGCCTGCACGTGACGCATGTGAATGGTCAAAGATATATCGGGGGAGGACTGCAGGGTAACATTCGGATCACCATCGATGGGGTGCCGGGAAACGACCTGGCGGCTTTCATGGATGGCCCGAAGATTCGGGTTAAGGGTAATGCCCAGGACGGCGTGGCCAATACCATGAACGCAGGCGAGGTCATCATCGACGGTAACGCCGGGGATGTCTTGGGATACGGGATGCGCGGGGGACGGGTCTTCATCCGTGGCAATGTCGGATATCGGGTGGGGATTCACATGAAATCCTACGGGAAACAGATGCCGGTTATGGTCGTGGGAGGAAGCGCGCGCGATTTTCTGGGAGAGTATCAAGCCGGAGGTGTCATTATCGTGTTGGGGCTGGAGCTTCCCCCCGAGGAGCCGATCGCGGGCTATATGGTAGGAACCGGCATGCACGGAGGGGTCATGTATGTGCGGGGGAAGGTGGAGGATTGGCAGATAGGCAAGGAGGTCAAGATCTTCGAGATTGATGACAAGGATCGAAAGATCATGCTCCCCCATTTGAGGGATTTTGCCCGGGCCTTTCGCCTTGAACTGGAGGATATCCTAAGCCAGCCCTTTTTGAAGATGGTTCCTTACTCGAAGCGGCCTTACGGCCGGATATACGCGTATTGACGGATTCAAGAGGCAAAAAGGAAAAAACCCGGGAGAAGGCAAAATCTCCCGGGTTTTTAAACTGCGTTTGTTGTCTATCGAATCTCAGAAGAAGTAGTAGGCGACGAGGGCAATGCTGTTCAGGTCGTTGTCGTCGTTGCCGTAGGCGTCTTTGTCAACGTAGTTGTTCTGGATCCACGCGTACTCGATCCCGAACAGGATGCTGCGGGCGGGTTTCCAGAAGATATTGGCGGTGATTTCCTGACCGTCATTGACCATGGCGCCAGGATAGTAGTCTTTGTCGTCGATCGCTTCATAGCCGTAGTAAATGCTGGTCCAGACATTCTCACAGATGTAGTAGGTCAGGCCGACCCATCCGCCGTAACCTTCGACCTCGTCGATACTGCCATCGGGTTTCGTTATCGCATCGTAACCAAGTGTTAAGCTGGCGGCGTTATCCAGGGCCTGGCCGTACCAGGCTTTCCCGGCAAACGCCAGGGTGCCGGCTTTCTTGCGGTCCTTGTTTGAAATGACCGGAACGTACCAATCCAACTCGATACCATAAACGTCGTAGTCGCGGCCACTTTCCACCTTGGTCCCGTCTTTGTAGATGTCATCCGGCTGGGCCATGTTGCCGTAGATCCCTTGCAGCCAGATGCCGAGGGGTTTCGCGCCGGCGTAGCCGAGGGCCTTGCTGATCAAAGAGAGCTCGATGCTGGTATACGGAAACCCGAGGTTTTCTGTATTAAAACCGGAGGCGGGATCATCGGAGTCATAGGCGCTGTCATAGGTCATGACCATCAGCTCGACGCCGAAGGTGTTGTCGCCGCTGGGGAACTTCTGGGCGATATCGATTCTCAGGGCGCGGCGGAAACCGTCACCGATGATGGACCCGAAGTTTTCCACGTAGGGAGCGTGGCGGGTGCCGAACATGGCCCAACCTTTCCCGATCGTGATCTTCGTGTTGCCCTTGGTCAGGTAGATCTCGCCAATCCGCATACGGGGAAGCTCGCTGTGGTGGTTGCCGCCGC
The DNA here is from genome assembly GCA_964556045.1 of uncultured Thermodesulfobacteriota bacterium. Classification (GTDB taxonomy): domain Bacteria; phylum Desulfobacterota; class S145-22; order S145-22; family S145-22; genus JAOZMY01. The sequence goes on from CAZKUZ010000198.1 coordinate 39,519, forward strand.
CCCCGTACATATCGAATTCCATCCGGCCGCCGGTGGTCCATCCGGAGAAGGTGTCACCGACCATCTTGAAGCCGAAACGGCTCTGGCGGGCGTTGAAGTTCATCCGGCCGTTTTCTCCCGCGGTGGTTCCGTCATGGGGGACATGGCGTGGACTCAAGAAACCGCCCGCGACGGAGGCGTTCTTATCTTCAAAGCTCATGCGGAATTTTACGTAGCCGTAAAACGTGAATTTCTTGGCGGCTCCTACCGCGACTTCGCCTTTGGGGACAGAAACTTTCCCCGCCAGGGCGACGCTCGGCAGTGTCACCAGCAACATTCCAAGGACAAAAGCAACTACCGTTATCAGTGTGGTAAATTTTTTCATCGGCTATCCTTTCTGGTTAAGAAGTTTTTCTTGTTTGGCCCGATGAACCTCCCCAGAGCCAGAAAAAGAGAAACCTAATGTTATTTTCACCTCCTTTCTTTTTTTGTAGAAAAACTTGTTGAAATTTAATCGATTTAGTTTTCCATGTCAAGAGGAAACATTAGGGTAGTTATATGTTTTTTATGTCTTAGGCGAACGCGATGGGACGTCGTTGTGGGGGGCTTTGAAAGTTTGGCTGAGCGAGTTTGTAATAGCTTGAGATTTGAAGGGGGATGCAAATAGAGAATGTTTCGTAAAGAGAAGGCCCGGGAGAAACTCCCGGGCCTTCTCTAACCTACGTTTTCTGTCGAATCTTAGAAGAAGTAGTAGGCGACGAGGGCGATGCTGTTCACATCGTTGTCGTCGTTGCCATACTCGTCTTTGTCGACGTAGTTGTTCTGGATCCACGCGTACTCGATCCCGAACAGGATGCTGCGGGCGGGTTTCCAGAAGATATTGGCGGTGATTTCCTGACCGTCGTTGACCATGGAGCCGGGATAGTAGTCTTTGTCGTCGATCGCTTCATAGCCGTAGTAGATGCTGGTCCAGACATTCTCGCAGATGTAGTAGGTCAGGCCGACCCATCCGCCGTAACCTTCGACCTCTTCCAGGTCTCCGTCGGGTTTTTGGACGACCGTATATGACATGTCGAGGCAGGCAGCGTTACCCAAGGCCTGACCGTACCAGGCTTTCCCGGCGAACGCCAGGGTGCCGGCTTTCTTGCGGTCCTTGTTGGAAATGACCGGGACATACCAGTCTAATTCCACACCATAGACATCGTAGTCGTCGCCGCTTCTTACCTTGGCGCCGTCTTCATAGATGTCGCCCGGTTCAGCCATGTTGCCGTAGATGCCCTGCAGCCAGATGCCGAGGGGTTTCGCGCCGGCATAGCCGAGGGCCTTGCTGGCCAGAGAAAGCTCGATACTGGTGTAGGGGAAACCGAAGTTTTCGGTGTTGAAGTCGCCATCATTGTCGTAGGTCATAACCATCAACTCGACACCGAAGGTATTGTCGCCGCTGGGGAACTTCTGGGCGACGTCGATTCTCAAGGCGCGGCGGAAACCGTCACCCATGATGGAACCGAAGTTTTCCACGTAGGGAGCATGGCGGGTACCGAACATGGCCCAACCTTTACCCAACGTGATTTTGGTGTTGCCCTTGGTCAGGTACAGTTCGGCGATCCGCATACGGGGAGCCTCACTGTGGTGGTTGCCACCGCCCCCATACATGTCGAATTCCATCCGGCCGCCGGTGGTCCATCCGGAGAAGGAATCGCCGACCATCTTGAAGCCGAAGCGGCTCTGACGGGCGTTGAAGTTCATCCGGCCGTTCTCACCCGCGGTGGTTCCATCGTGGGGAACCCGGCGAGGATCAAGAAAACCACCCGCGACGGAGGCGTTCTTGTCTTCAAAGCTCATGCGGAATTTTACGTAGCCATAAAACGTGAATTTCTTGGCGGCACCTACCGCGACCTCACCTTTGGGAACAGAAACTTTTCCCGCCTGGGCGACGCTCGGCAATGTCACCATCGTCAGTCCGAAGACAAACGCGACTGCCGCGAATAACAAAATGAATTTCTTCATTGGTTACTCCTTTTTGATTTTGTTTGAAGGTTTTTCCTGCTTAACTCTCAAAAACTTCCCTAAACCTTAAAAAAAACCTCTTTCTTCACCTCCTTTTCGTTTTTTATAGAGAGGTACACCTCCCTTTATTCGAGAACAACTATAATTCCCGAAAACCCGTTTGTCAAGAGAAAAATTAAAAAATTTTAATAAAAATGTAATATCTTAAAATAACACGAGAATTGTACAGATAATCTCCTGCTCAGAGGGTATCTTCGGATGTCAAAAATCGTTAAAAAGACGAAAAGGCTGCATGTTCTTTTGGAACCTGAAAAATGGGGCCTGGGGGAATCGCCTCCAGGCCCCATTGAACACGAGGGTGTTTTACAGATTTTAGAAGAAATAGTAGACGACAAAAGCGATGCTATTCAGCTCCGCGCTGTCTTCACCGTACGCGTCTTCCTTGTAGAATTCGTTATCCACATAGGCGTATTCGATTCCGAACAGGATGCTTCGTGCGGGTTTCCACCAGATGTTCGCCGTAATTTCGTAGTTGTCTTCGACCATGTCTCCGGGATAGTATTCGCTGGTGTCGATTCCCTCGTAGCCTCCGTAGACATCCACCCAAACGTGATCCGTGATCCAGTAGGAGAGGCCGACCCATCCACCGTAGCCTTCCACTTCATCAAGATCTCCGTCGGGTTTCACGACGACGGTGTACATATTGCAAAGCAGGTTGGCATTTCCCAACGCCTGGCCCCACCAGGCCTTCCCGGAAAGCGCCAGATTCCCGGCCTTCTTGCCGCGATCCTTGGAGGCAATGATCGGGACATACCAGTCTAACTCCACGCCGTAGACATCGTAGTCGTCGCCGCTTCTGACCTTAACGCCGTCCTCGTAGATGTCATCCGGTTCGGCCATGTTGCCATAGAGCCCCTGCAGCCAGATGCCGAGAGGCTTGCCGCCGGCGTAACCGAGAGCCTTGCTGATCAGGGAGAGTTCCACACTGGTGTAAGGGAAGCCGAAGTTCTCGGTGTTGAACCCATTGGCGTCGTCATCGTAGGTCATGACCATCAATTCGGCACCGAAGGTGTTGTCGCCGCTGGGGAACTTCTGGGCGATATCGACCCGCAAAGCGCGGCGGAAGCCGTCACCCACGATAGAACCGAAGTTTTCCACCATGGGAGCGTGGCGGGTACCGAACATGGCCCAACCCTTTCCGATCGTGATCTTCGTATTGCCCTTGGTCAGGTACAGTTCGCCGATCCGCATACGGGGAGCCTCGCTGTGGTGGTTGCCGCCACCCCAGTACATGTCGAATTCCATCCGGCCGCCGGTGGTCCATCCGGCAAAGGAGTCACCGACCATCTTGAAGCCGAAACGGCTCTGGCGGGCGTTGAAGTTCATGTGCTCGTTTTCCCCTTTTGTGGTGTTGTCGTGGGGAATACGTCTGGGGTCGTAGAATCCACCTGCCACAGAGGCGATCTTGTCTTCAAAATTCATCCGGAATTTCACGTATCCGTAGAAGGTGAATTTCTTTGCCGCCCCCACGGCCACTTCACCCTTGGGAACTTCTATCTTTCCCGCCTGTGCTGTGCTTGGCAGTGTTACCATCGCCATTCCGAAGACGAACGCGAACGCTGCCAGCAATAAGATGTATTTTTTCATTGTTTAACCCCCTGATTTTTGGTTGGAGTTGTTTTTGAGTACAACTACCCCAAAAACCTACCTTTGGACACAACTATAACCTTTCCCTATCCCACCACCTCCTTTTTGTTGATAGGTTAAAAATGTTTGGTTCATGATAAAGCTAATCCTCAAAATTCCATTTGTCAAGAAAAAAATTAAAATGTTTTAATTTTTAACAT
>CAZKUZ010000199.1:0-11084 GCA_964556045.1 uncultured Thermodesulfobacteriota bacterium
CACTTACGAAAAGTTCTTAGGTTTTCAGCCTTGAGCTAATCGCCCACTCAAAACCCGACCTTGTCAAGTCCCTTCAATCCCAGGATGTCCCGGGCCTCGGCGGGAGTGGCGGGTTCGATTCCCAATTCCCGGGCGATCCGGATGATCTTGGCAACCTGTTCCGCGTTGCTTTTGGCCAGAACACCCCGTTCGATATAGAGGTTGTCTTCCAAGCCGACCCGGGCATGGCCTCCCAGGATCAGGGATTGGGTGCAGAGGGGAAACTGGGCCCTCCCCGCGGCGCAGACGGAGAACTCGAAATCTCCTATCTGTTTCCGGGCCGTCTCCACAAGGGTGACGAGGTTTTCCGGTGTGGCCGGGATGCCTCCCAGGATCCCCATGACGAACTGGAGATAAACGGGCTTCTTTACATATCCCGCCTCGATGGCAAACGCTAGGTTGTTAATCATGCCCACGTCGTAGATCTCGAATTCCGGCTTGGTTCCAACCTTGCCGAACACAGCGAGGAATTCCCGCATGGTTTTGAAGGTATTGGCGAAAATGTAGCCCTCCGTGGATTTGAGGTATTCCTCTTCCCACTCGTATTTCCAGTTCATGTATTTCGACGCCACGTGGAACAGGGCGAAATTCAGTGATCCCGCGTTGAGCGAGGCCAGTTCCGGCTTCAGGGTGGAAACCACCCGTACACGCTTTTCGACTGGCTCTCCAAACCCTCCTCCTGTGGTCGTGCAGAGTATAATATCGCAGCGTTTTTTGACCTCTTGGGCGATCTCCATGAAAAGGGACTGGTCGGAACTGGGATACCCCGTCTCCGGATCCCTGACATGGATATGGGCCACGGCCCCGCCCGCCTCGTGAACCGCCAGGACCTCGTCGATAATCTGCTTTGGTGTCACAGGTAGGTATGGTGACATAGTAGGGGTATGCACAGCCCCTGTGATGGCCGCTGTGATGATGGCCTTATTCTGGTATTTCTTTCGCATTCTCTATCTCCTCATTCTTTTACGCAGCGCCTCCGCCACGTCGCCGATGGCCTCCGCCGCCCGGTCGATTACCCCACCCCAGCAGAAAAACCCATGGATCATATCAGTATAGGTTTTCAGATCCACGTCGACACCGGCCTTTTTCAGGCGTTCCGCGTAGGCTACAATCTCATCAAACAGGACGTCGTATTTCGCCGCGAGGATGAAGGCGGGGGGAAGACCGGTCAGGTCTTCCGCCAAGAGAGGAGAGGCGGTAGGATGTTTCGCATCGTCCGGGGTGGCGAGGTAGTGATCCCGATAGTATTGCATGCTTGCTTGGGTCAGGATGTATCCTTCCCCGTGACAGCGATACGACTCGTTATCCATGGATGCAAGGTTTGTGACGGGATAGATCAGGACCTGAAAGGTGATCCGGGGTCCTTTCCTCATCTTTGCCAAGAGACAGGTCACCGTCGCCAGGTTCCCCCCGGAGCTGTCGCCGCCTACCGCCAAGCGACCGGCATCCCCGTGGAGGCGGGCCGCGTTTTCCGACACCCACTGCGTCGCTGCATAGGCATCCTCCACGGCGGCAGGGAACTTGTGCTCGGGAGCGAGACGGTACCCCACAGAGACGACGACGCAACCGGACCGGTTCGTCAGTATCCGGCACACGCTGTCATGGGTGTCGAGGTTCCCGATCAGCCAGCCGCCCCCGTGAAAATAGACAAAGAGGGGAAAGGCCCCTTCTCCCGCCGGGATATAGATACGGAGAGGGATCTCGTAGTCATCCGACGGAATCGTGACATCTCGCACCTCCGCCACCTCTTCGGGAGAAGGACCCAGCTTGAAGAAGAGGGGGTTTTTCGCTTCCCGGACCTGATGGGGTGTCAGCGTTTCCACCGGAGGGGCTCTCATGGCCTCCGCCTGTTTAAGAAGCGCCATGACCTGGGGGTGGAGCTCACGCCTATCCATAGTCTATCTCTTTTTACGGGGAGGACTGACCAGGGCCTCGCCATCCACCACGGTTTCTCCTTCCTGGTTGACACAGGTGGTCCGGAGGCGAACATGCTTCCTGTTTCCCAGGATTTCGACAACCTCCACCCAGGCCGTGATCGTGTCTCCGAAATGCACGGGGGATAGAAACTCCAGTTCCTGTTTTAGATAAACCGTCCCCGGGCCCGGCAGGATCGTTCCCACCACCGCGGAGATAATCCCCGCCATTAGCATGCCATGGGCGATCCGTGTCTTGAAGTAGGTTTTATTCGCGTATTCCTCGTTGACATGGGCGGGATTCAGATCCCCCGTGATACCTGCGTAGAGGTATACGTCCGTCTCGGTGATGGTTTTCGTGAAAGAGGCCTTTTCACCCACGTTGAGTTCATCAACTGTCTTTCCAATCATGTGACTTCCCCTCTTCCCCCGTTACCTTCCCAGGAGAGAACGGGAGATGACCAGCTTCTGGATTTCGTTGGTCCCCTCGTAGATTTGAGTGATTTTGGCGTCCCGCATCATCCGCTCGAAGGGATATTCCGTCATGTACCCGTATCCGCCGGCGATCTGTACCGCGTTGGTCGTGACTTCCATGGCTACGTTGGAAGCCATGAGCTTGGCGCACGCGGACATGTAGGTGGTCTGCGGATCGTTAGTCGTCACCATGTCCGCTGCCCGGTATGTCACCGTGCGGGCCGCCTCGATACTCGCCGCCATGTCGGCCAGCATCCAGCCGATTCCCTGGAACTTCGCGATGGGACGGCCAAACTGGACCCGCTCCTTGGCATAGGCAATGGCCTTGTCCAGGGCTCCCTGCGCGATCCCCACGGCCTGGGCCGCAATCACGGGGCGGGAGGTATCCAGGGTTTTCATGGCATAGATAAATCCCTTTCCCTCCTCCCCGATGAGGTTTTCCTCCGGAACTTCCATGTCTTTGAAAACCAGTTCCGCCGTGGGCGATCCCTTGATCCCCATCTTGGATTCCTTCTTTGCCACGGAAAACCCCTCGTAGCTCTTCTCGACGATGAAACCGCTGATCCCCTTAACCCCCTTGGAGCTGTCGGTCATGGCAAACAGGCTTACCACGTCCGCCACCGGGCCGTTGCTGATGAAGCACTTAGACCCGTTGATCACGTATTTGTTCCCGTGCTTCACCGCCTTGGTATGCATGGCCGCCGAGTCCGAACCAGCCCCCGGCTCCGTCAAACCGTAGGCGGTCAGCATCTCCCCGGAGGCCACCTTGGGGCCATACTTCTTCTTCTGGGCGACGGAGCCACCAATGTGGATGGGGTGCCATCCCAGGGACTGCACCTGGACGATGAGGGAGGATGAGGCGCAAGCCTTCGCGATCTCCTCCACGGCCAGACAGACAAAGATATGCCCCTGATAACACCCACCGTACTCCTCCGGGACACTCAGCCCCAACAGTCCCATATCCTCAAAAATCTTCTTCATATCCCAGGGGAATTCCCCTTCCCGGTCGATATCGGCGGCCCTCGGTTCCACCTCCTTTTTCACCATCTTCCGTAATTGCTCTACAAACATCTTCTGATCGTCATTCAACAGGTACATGCATCTCTCCTATCCGTCTATTTTTTCAAGCCAATCGATAAAGCCTCCCACCTGCGCCGGATCCGTCAGGAAAAAGATGGGCTTCCCTTCGAAAGCGCTCACATCGGCGCAGGCCGTGTCACATCCCTGAACCGCCAGGACTCCCGCAATCTCCCGGTCATCCGTTACCAGGACTACTCGACCAGACAGTCTCTCTTTCAACGCCTCCACCAGCGCCACCCGGTCGTAGGACGGATTACACCCTCCGCAATACTTGACGCGGACCCGGATCATGGTTTAGTCCTCGATCCCGCAGAGCCGTTTGGCCGCTTTCTTCTTCTCCTCCATGTTCACCGTCCGGGTGATCATGATCCGCTGGGCCTGGGGCGACCCGGCCCCATGCATCGATTCCGTTAGATACCCCACGGCGGCCGTTCCCAACGTCAGGTTCTCGATCAGCCTCAGGATCCGCATCCGCTTTTCCGCGGGGACCTCCGCACCGGTCTGATAATACTTCCGGACCCATTTTCCCGTTTCCGGGGCCGTCAGGTCCTGATACGAGGGCAAGGTTACCATCGATCCTCCGGCCATATCCTGGGCGAGTCTCGCCAACTCGTAGGGGAACCGTGTCACGTTATGCTTGTGTACATTCGCCAAAAGGGTATCGACCGCGTAGGTCCCACTTGGCTCCTTGTGCCCTTCGCTGGCGCAGGCGATACTCCCGCAGTAGAGGGTTTCGTTGAGGTGATTCATCTCCACGATCTTGTCTTTGATATGGGCGGCCTTCGCGACCCCGTTGTATTCCGCCACGGTCTGGGAGGCCCCAATGAGCACATCCCCCACCCCTACCTTGCAGGCATAGCTCTGACGATGATACGAGGCGAATTTCTCCACCAGGGAGCCGGCAAATTCATACTCCTTGTACATGAAAACACGTTCCCACGGCACGAAGACATCGTCCAAAACCACGAGGGCCTCGTGCCCACCGAAGTAGAGGTTGCCCGTGTCGATGGTCTCTCCCTCTAACTTGCGGGTGTCACACGACTGGCGGCCGATAATATAGAAGATCCCCTCCGTGTCACTGGGCACGGCGAAGGTCACCGCGTAGTCGGCGTCCCCCTCCCGAAGGGAGATGGTCGGCATGACGATGATCTCGTGGGAATTGACGGCACCCGTCTGGTGCAGTTTGGCCCCCCGCACCACGATGCCGTCTTCCCTTTCTTCCACCACGCGCACATACTGATCGGGGTCTGCCTGTTTGTGGGGCGGAAGGCTCCGGTCTCCTTTAGGGTCCGTCATGGCGCCATCACACACGAGGTCCGCGTCCTGCACGTATTCGAGGTACGCGAGGAAACGTTTGTAGTACTCCGTTCCGTACTTCTGATCGATGTCATACGTCACGATCGAAAGGGCATTCAGGCTGTCCATTCCCACGCACCGCTGGAAACAGCATCCAGTGGTCCGGCCCATCAGGCGGCCCATCTTGCTCTTTTTGAGCAGATCCTCGACGCTTTGATGAATATGTGTGAACCGGTTGATCTTTCGGCCCGTAATGTGGGAGGTGGCCGTCATGATATCCTCATACTCAGGCCGGTGGGCCATCTCGTAGGTCTTGGCCACGGCGTTCAGGGACGGCCGGAGAATGGGATGATCCACCACGTTTTCCACCTGTTCTCCAAACATATAGACCTTCAGGTTCAGTTTCCGAAGGCTCTCGATATACTCCTCGGCTGTCATCATTTTTCGAATCCCTCCCCCGGCCTCACGCCGCTTGCTTTCTGTCCTCCAGGGCCCGAAGAACCATCTCCGGAGTGGTGGGAAATTCAGTGATCCAAACCCCGATCGCGTCGTGAATCGCTGCGGTGATGGCCGGGATCTGAGCGTTGGAAGACATTTCGCAGAACCCTTTGGCGCCGTAAGGTCCCTCCGGATGCGGCACCTCAATAATCTCGAAGGTATCCTCCTTCGGCATGTCCGCCGCCGTGGAAATCACATAATCTCCCAGGGTATCCGCGGCGAAATCGATGGAAGGCCAGTAGGGATGCGCGCTCTCGGTGAGAGCCATCCCGATTCCCATGGCCGTTCCCCCGTTGATCTGCCCTTTACAGACGAGGAGGTTGATGGCCCGTCCGATCTCGTAGGTATGCGTGCTCTTTAACACCTCCACCACCCCTGTCTCGGTATCCACCTCCACCTCCACGATACAGGCGGCAAACGCCACGGCAGAGATGAGCGGCATCTCCCCCGTTTCAGGATCGGGTTCGGCGGGCCCGTCGGGCTTGTAGGCCCCTATCCCCACCAGATAGGCCCCGCCGAAGGTCGAGGCGGCCCCCAGATCCGCCATCTGAATGTGCTTTTCCTGGTTGTTTTTCACGTAAACCTTGTTTTCCGCCACCTCCAGGTTCTCGGGTTCCACTTCGAGCATGGGCGCGGCGAACTCCCGCATCTTCTGTTTCAGGTCCTCGCACGCGGCCAGGATGGCGCGTCCCCCGATGAAGGTGGTCCGACTGGCAAACGCCCCCATGCACAGTGGTGTCGTGTCCGTATCGCTGTTGGTCAGAACGATCGACTCCACAGGTACGTCCAGGGCCTCCGCCGCCATTTGGCGGTAGGCGGTCTTGCATCCCTGTCCCAGGTCCGAGGTGCCCATCACGAGGTCGAAGGTCCCGTCCATTTTCAGACTGATCTCCGCTTGGTTTGGGTCACCTCCGCCGAAGAACCCCGTAGGATATCCGATACTCGATATTCCGATGCCTCTCTTTTTCATGACCCCTACCTCCTTTCCGAACTCATGGCTTTGAGGTGATCGGGCAGGTCAATACCTCCCATCTCCGCCGTCTTTTTCAGGCATTCAACTAAACCCGCGGCCACCACCTTCCACCCTGTCGGACCGGTATCTCCGTTCCGCCAGGCATTGATGAAGCGGATCTCCCAGGGGTCCATACCGATGGCTTCCGCCATAAGGTTCATCTGGATCTCGGAGGCGTAGGTAACGTTCACCACCGTGAATCCCCGCATGGAACTCGCGACCGGTTTATTGGTGAAGACGGCGTACCCGTCATACCAAACGTTGGGAACGGCATACGGCCCGGTAATAAAAATCATCTGTTTCTCGACGGCATACGATCCCATCGTGTTGTAGGCCCCGATATCGTGAACGGCCTTGATCTTGAGAGCCGTAATCTTTCCGTCTTTTCTGACACCCGATTTATAGTCGAATACAAACGCCCCTCGCTTCGTGGAATAGAGCAGATCCTCCTTGCGCGTGAGCCGGTATTTCACGGGCCTTCTCAGTTTGAGGGCCATCAGGCCGGCGATATGTTCGCATTGCATCTCGTTCTTCCCGCCGAATCCACCGCCAACCGTCCCCCCCACGAGGTGAACCTTGCTCAACGGCAGGTTGAAGATGGGACACAACTGCATCAGATGAAAATGCCTCGACTGGCTCACGGTATGAATCGTCAGGCGGTCATCCTGGTCGATGTAGGCCACGGACACGTGAGGCTCCATGGGCGAATGGTCGTTCATCCGCTCCACGTACCGTCGCTCGACAATCTCGTCCGCCTCAGCGAACCCCTTTTCAACATCTCCCTTCCTAAGGATCCGAGCCGTACCGCTGTTGAATTCCCAGAGGTTTCCCTCGGGACGGACCTTGGGGGCATCCGGCTTCATGGCCTCGAAGGGGTCGAAAACCGGTGTTTGTTCCTCGATCTCCAATTCAATCTTCTCCAGGGCTTCCTGGGCCGTATCCTCGTCCACGGCCGCCACCGCGACGATCCGTTCCCCTTTGTAGCGGATATCCTTCTCCACCAGGACCGGCTGGTCGGTGGCGTAATAGGCGTTCTGACCCGGAATATCCTTCGCGGTCAAAACCCCCGAGACACCCGGCATCCCTTCCGCCTTCGAGACATCAAGGTGACGGATGACGCCTTTGTGCACGGGGCTGCGAAGCACCTTGATATACAACATCCCTGGAACGAAAACATCATCCACGTAACGGGTGGAGCCCGTGACGTGTCCCAGTCCCTCGTACCGAGGTAAAGCTTGTCCGACATATTTTCCCATGGTTCCTACTCCTTTCCCTGCGCGACGGATTCCACGGCCTCGATAACCTCGAGGTAGGTCCCGCATCGACAGAGGTTTCCCGAAATGGCCTCGATAATCTCCTCACGGCTCGGTTTCGGGTTTTTTTCCAACAGGGAGATGGACGAGAGGAGCATTCCCGGCGTGCAAAACCCGCACTGGGTCGCCCCGTGCTCGTGAAACGCCTCCTGGAGGGGATGAAGTTTTCCTTCTTTGGATGTAAAGGCCTCGATTGTCTTTACCTCGCGTCCCGCGACCGTCATAGCGAGGGTCAGACACGATCGGACCGGTTCCCCGTCAAGCAGGACGGTACAGGCCCCGCAGTCCCCCGTGTCGCATCCCCGCTTGGGACTCAAGATGTTTAATTTTTCCCGAAGCACGTCCAGCAGCGTGTCGTTCGGTTTGACCAGGACATCCACCTCCTGGCCGTTTACGGTAAATGACAGCGTGTATTTCATGGCTCTCTTCCCTCCTTCTCAGCCTGCCATCCCGGCGGCCTGTAAAAGGGCGCGTCGGACCAGGTTTTTCCCTGCTTTTTTCCGGTACCAGGCGGAGGCCCGTTTATCATCGATGGGACGGGTTTCCTCGACGGCCGTCTCGGCGCACCGATTGATCAGCTCTCCGTCTATTTTCTGACCTGTCAGAACCTTTTCCGCCATTACGCATCGGATCGGCGTCGGCCCCATGGAGCCGAACACAATCCTCGCCTCGCGGCAGACGTCGTTCTCCAATTCCAAACGAACCGCGGTATTGACTACCGAGAGGGTCATGGCCCTGCGGCGTCCCAATTTCAGAAATACCGCCTTTCCCTTCACGTCTGGAACGCGCACCTCGATAAGAAGTTCATCGGGCTGCAAAACCGTCTCGCCGGGTCCAGTAAAGAAATCCTTCAAGGCCACCGTTCGTTCTCCTTTGAGGCTCCTCAGGAGAACCTCCGCGTCCAGAACGAGCAACGGTGCGACCAGGTCGGCGGCGGGAGAAGCATTCACGATATTCCCTCCAATGGTCCCCGCGTTCCTCTGTGCAACGCACCCCCCGTTCCGGGCAGCCTCGATCAGAACCGGCACCCTCTTTTCAATCAGGGGGTCGGCCATCAAGGCACTCCAGGTCATCCCCGCCCCGATGACGAGTGCTCCGTCCAACTCTTTTACGTAGTCAAGCCCGACCCTGCCCACATAGAGAAAGGCATCGGGAAGGAGTTCGTAATAGTTCACCTTTGGCACCACGTCGGTCCCTCCAGCCAGCACCGTCGCCTTCCCGCCGAATTCAGCGAGGGCCTTCAGCGCCTCATCGACCCCGCTCGGCGTCAAAAATTGCATCTCTTTCATTGCATATCCTCCCTATTTATTTTCATAAAACGAGACCGCCCCAAGGATCACGATCCCCTCCACGATCCACTGCCAGTACTCGGAAACCTCCAGGAGATTGAGGGTGTTGCTCATAACCGTCAGGATGAAAATCCCCGCAAAGGTTCCGGCGAGTCCACCCTTTCCGCCGCTTAAAAGAGTCCCTCCCAGGAGAACCGGCACCAGGGAATCGAGCATATAGGGCGCCCCGATCAAGGGGTCTCCCATTCCCATACGGCTGGCGAGGAACAATCCCGTCAGAACCGCCATGAAACTGCAAAGCATATAGGTCAGTATCTTGACCCGGTTCACCTTGATACCCGACAGCCTGGCAACCTCCTCGTTTCCCCCAATAGCGTAGATATGGCGCCCGAACGGGGTTTTTCGGAGAATGAAGACCCCTACCGCCCCGGCGATCACCAGCAGCACCACGGGAACGGGAACCGGTCCAATTTGCCCCCAAACCAGGGACATGAAAAGAGGGGCCACTTCACCATACGCCGCGTTGGTGTAAAACAGGACCGCCCCCTGCACAATAGACATGGTCCCCAGGGTCACGATCAGGGGGGAAACGCCCGTTGCGATGGAAATAAAAGCGTTACTGAACCCGATCAAAAGTCCCAGCGCAATGACCAGGGCCAAGGCGGGAATCAGCATGGCGTCCTTCCCCATCATGAGACCCGCCGACAGGCATGTGGTCAAGCTTATCACGGATCCCACCGACAGATCGATCCCGGCCGTGAGGATGACAAAGGTCTGGCCGATGCTCACCAGCCCAATGGCCACGGCTTGGCGGAGAATATTCGTCAGGTTTCGGGGGGTCAGGAAGATCTCACTTGTCAGCGATGAAAAGACCACCAGCGCCGCGAGGATCGCGTAGACCACGACAAGGGACCTGTTTTCCTTCAACACGCTAAGCCGCACGGGAATGTCCTCCCTCTCGGCCCCTCGTCTGCCCCGTCGCCATCATGAGAATCTCCTCCTCCGTGGCGCCCTCGCCAGAGATCTCACCCATGATCTCTCCCTCCCGCATCACGATGATCCGGTCACTCATGCCGATGATCTCCGGCAGTTCTGAGGAGATCATGATGATGGCCTTTCCCTCTTTCACCATCTTCCGCATGAGCTGGTAGATCTCGCTCTTGGCTCCCACGTCGATCCCCCGGGTAGGTTCATCCATGATGATGAGTTTCGAGTTGGCGTTGATCCACTTGGCCAGAATGACCTTCTGCTGGTTCCCCCCGCTGAGATTCTGTATCTCCTGGAAAATTCCCACCGTCGCGATATTGAACCGCCGCACGCAATCCTCCGAGATCCGGGCCTCCTTCCTGCGATCGATACGAAGCCACCGCTTGATCCGATGCAGGATGAGAGAGGTCAGGTTCTCCCGGACCGTGAGGCAGCCCACAAACCCTTCCTTCTTCCGATCCTCCGTGATGAACCCGATCCCCCCGCTGACTGAAACCTTCGGAGTGACATTCCTCAACACCCTGCCCTCGAAGACAATCTCGCCTTTATCAAACGGATCGGCCCCGAAGATGACCCGGGCAAGCTCGGTCCTCCCGGAACCCACCAGCCCCGCGATACCAAGGATCTCCCCCGTGTAGACATCGAAGGAGATATCCTTAAGGAACGTTCCTCTACGGATTCCCCGCACGGAAAGGATCTTCTCCCGCTCTCCCGTTTCCTTGGGCGGGAAGGCCTGTTCGATATTCCGTCCCACCATCATCCGGACAATGGTCGGCTTGTCGATATCTTTCGTGAAAACCTTCCCCACCAGACTGCCGTCTTTGAGAACGGTCGCCCGATCCGCCAGTTCAAAGATTTCCTCGATCCGATGAGAGATGTAGATAATCGTTTTCCCACGTTTCTTCAGGGACCGAATCACCCGAAAAAGGGCCTCCAGTTCTTTCCCCGACACCACGGCCGAGGGCTCATCCATCACAATGATATCCGCATTCAGGGACAGGGCCTTGGCGATCTCCACCATCTGCTGCTGTGCCACGGTCAGATATTTGACCTTCATGCGGGGATTTATGGGAGTCCCGAGGTCCCCCAAGAGCCTTTCCGACTCTTCGTAGATGGAAGTGTCATCGATAATGAATCCCTTTACTTTAAGCGGCTCCCGCCCCAGGAAAATGTTTTCCGCCAC